>JAIELU010000011.1 GCA_019752775.1 Campylobacterales bacterium
TTTAAAATTGATTCTTTTTTATATGGAACTTTTGCACTTGGAGTAACTTTTGATGTACTTTCCAAATGTACATCTTGATCATCAAAAAATATATCAGCACCAAAAGCTTTTACAACTTCATATTTATCAACTCCACCTAAGAAAAAAGCTTCATCAAGCCGTACATTCCAGCCAGAAAGAGTTCTAATTACTCTTTCATGAGCAGGTGAATTTCTAGCAGTTATTAAAGCTGTTCTAATTGGAGTTTGCTCTTGTGGATATTTTTCTTGAATATTTGAAATAAGTTTTAGAAGTTGTGCAAAAGGTCCACTTTTCATGGCATTTAATGCGTTTTGTTTTTCATATTTTAAAAATGCTTCCAAACCTTGAGTTTTATAAATGATTTCTGATTCTTCTGAGAATAGTACAGCATCACCATCAAAAGCAATTCTAACTTGATTTGAATTTTCATCATCATTTTCATCATAAGGTAAAATTCTAGCAGCAGCAATTCCCTCATTTATAGCATTTTGAACATCTTGCTCATTTGCTGATAAAAATAAATCAACTTTAAAAGGTTTTAAATACTTAGATATTTCATTTCCTCCACTCCAAGCAGATCTTTGAATATCAAGTTTATATTTTTCTATTGATTTTGTAATTCGTAGACTCGTGGCAGAATTGTTCCTTGACATAATTATTACTTCAACTTGTTTATCATTAGGAAAATCATCATTAATTCGTAAAAGATTTTTCACAAGTCTAAAACCTGTTCCCTTTTTTGGTAATAAATCTTCATTCTCTATTTGATATTTATAATATTCGTCAAGACCTTTTTCTTCAAAAATTTTATTTTCATCTTCAAGATTAAATAATGCTCTTGAAGAAATTGCAATTACTAGTTTTTTGTTTAAATCGTATCCCAAAATTTTTTACCTTATATTTTTTTAATAAATAATATTACTCATATATTCACAAAATAACTAAATTTATATAAATTTTATATAAAGAAAAGTAAAAATAACTTAAAATAACTTATTATTTATAAATTTAGAGGAAAAATGAAAAAGCTTTATATTGTTAGACATGCACAAAAAGAAAATGAACTATTAGAACAAGATGATTACGATAGGGAATTAAGTCCTGAGGGAATTCAACAGGCACAAAATATGGCAAAAAATTTTGCATTAAAAAATTTACCCATTGATTTAATAGTTGCAAGTCCAGCAGCAAGAACAAAAAAAACTGCTGATATATTTGCAGAAGCATTAAAATATAACAAAACAATTATGTTAAATGAAGTTTTATATATGGCTTTTGTTAATGAGTTATTAGAAACCATAAGTTATACTTTTGATACTGTTGATTCAGTACTTTTAGTAGGACATAATCCATCATTAACAGCACTTGCAATTACACTTGTGGGATTTAAGGAAAAATTTCAAATGGGTGCAATTATGGAAATAGAGTTTGATTGTAATTCATGGATTGATATTTGTAAAGAGAATGCAAAATTAGTTTGCTATGATTATCCAAATAAATAATAAAGTTTTTAAACTTTATTATTTAATCTAAATTTTTATTTAAAAGTACTACTGAAGCTAATTGAGTTAATTCTTTTATATTTTCTGATGTTATTTGAGGATTGTCTCCAATTATAGAACTAAAAATATCCGTAAAGTTTTCTCTTGCCCAAGTTCTTAATTCAACTACTGTCATAAATTTCTTTGTAGAAATCACTTTCCCTTTTTTATTAGTAATTGTAACTTTTGCACTATCACTATTTTCAAAATTTCCTTTAATTCCATCATTATTAGAAATTTGATATGTAACAGCTGCATCATAAATTTTTCCAGTTACAATCGAACCATTATCAACTACTTTTCGAGGGAATCCTGTTGCTTTAAAAAAGCCATCCCATTGATCTGCTAATAAATTTGTAATACCAAAACTTATAACTATTAAAATTAATACAAAATATTTTTTCATTATCATTCCTTCTAAATTATTTACCTAAACAAAATTCACCAAACATTACATCTAACATTTGATCATTTTCATAAGGTCTAGTAATTGATGAAATTTGCTCCAATGCTTCTGTTATATAATGGGCAAAAAATTCCAATTCTCCAGTTTCAAGTGGATTTTTAGATAAATTTATACTATAAAGCGTATTTTCAACAGATAGTATTTGTCTTTTAGAAATCAATGTCATTTCATCACTATGTGTATTAGAATCTAAAATTATCTCGATTTTTTTTACTAATGGATTTATATCATCTTTTGTTGATAATTCAATAAAATTATCTATTTTTGTTTTATCAAATTTATTTTGTAAATCTGATTTATTTAAAACTTTTATAATCTCTTTATGTGAATTTTCTTCTATTAATTCGATTATTTTCTTATCTTCTTCATCACAAACTTTTCCATTATCAAATAATGCAATCACAATATCAGCTTCATCTATAGCTTGAATAGATTTTTCAATCCCAATTTTTTCTATAATATCACTTGCATCTCTAATTCCAGCTGTATCAACTATTTTTATAATATGTGTTCCAATTTTCACAGACTCTTCAATAGTATCTCTTGTAGTTCCTGCAATATCTGAAATTATTGCTCTATCATAATTAAGAAGTTTATTTAAAAGTGAAGATTTCCCAACATTTGGTTTTCCAATAATTGCAACTTTAAAACCTTCAATCATTCCTTCTCGTCTTTTACTTGCATCCAATGTATTTGAAAGTTTAACAACTATTTTTTCCATTTTATTTTTGATTTGAACAAAAATATCACTTGGTAAATCATCTTCAGCATAATCAATAGAAACTTCTGTGTAAGCCAACATAAAAAGTAAATCTTCTCTAATTTGATTTACAAAACTAGTTAATTCACCTTTTAATTGTCTAGCTAATAATTTTACTGCATCTTCACTTCTTGCCTCGATAATTTTCGAAATTGCCTCTGCTTTAGTTAAATCCATTTTATTATTAAAAAAAGCTCGTTTAGAAAACTCACCTGGGTTTGCAATTCTAGCACCTCTTTTTAATGCTTCATTTACAAGCATATTAGCAATAGCAACTCCACCATGACATTGAAATTCAATTACATCTTCACCTGTAAAAGAAAAAGGTGCTTTAAAATATATCACCAAAGCTTCATCTATTACTTCATTATTAATATCATATAAAGAAGAAAGAGTTGCAAGTCTTGGTAAAAAAATTGTTTTTTTTGAAATTTTAGTAGCAATTTCAAGAGCATTTGCTCCAGAAATTCTAACTATTGAAATAGAACCAATTCCATTGGCCGTTGCAATTGCAACTATTGTAGCATCATCAAACAAGATTAAATTTCTCTTGCTCTATACTCATTTACAAGTACATATTTATCACCTCTGATATTTGTTTTTACTGCAACATATTTATCAGGAAATTCATCTCTTAATTTTTTTAATGCAATATGAACTAAAATACCATCTAAGGGTTTTGTTTTAAAAGTACCTTTTTCTTTTATTATTTCAATAATTGGTTCAAGATATGTATAAATTGCTTCTTCTTGATTTTTCAAAAATTGTGCAACTTCTAGTCTTAACATTAAACCATATTTTTCATTTATCCAGTTAAATAAGATATAAGACAATGCTTTATATCTGTATCCTTCTTTCCCTATTAATAATGCAGAATCTTCACCTAAAAACTCTATATATAAAGTTTCTTCATCATAAAATTCTACATTAATTTTCTCAAGAGAATAACAAGTATTATCAAATAATAAATGAATACCTTCTTGTACTTCTTTTAAAATCTTTTCTTTATCTTTTTTAATAATTATTTTTGAAATCTCACCTTGTGATTCTTCATGATAAAATTTATCAAAGATTTTATCTTTTACCCCAACTTTTGGAACACAACATGAAGATTCAATCTCATCTTCATGTTGATGCTGAGAAAAGTTTCTTTCTTCTTTTTGATTTGAGTATTCAATTCTTTCTGAAATTTCTTGAATTCTTACATCTTTATTTCTAAATGATTTAGTTTCTTGAACATACTTTTTACAATTATCTTTAAAACATACTTCTATAATCGCATTTTTTTTGCCAAAACCAAGAAATCCTTTACTTGGTTGTTGGATAACTTCTATTTCTAATTCAGTAATAGAGCAATTAAACTCCGCAGTAGCTAATTCATAAACCTTTTCTAGACAATCCGATTCAAACTTTTTCATATTAAGTTCCTAATTTTTCTCAGCTCTTTTTCTTTCAAATACACTATTAATATAGTATTGTTGACCGATTGTAAATAGATTATTTATAAACCAATATAATGTAAGCCCAGCTGGGAACCATAAGAAGAAGAATGTGAAAATAACTGGTAAAAATTGGAATATTTTCTTTTGCATTTCATCTTGCATTGTATTTGGTGTAATTTTTTGTTGTAAAAACATTGTAGCACCCATTAAAATAGGTAAAACAAAATATGGATCCATTTCAGCTAAGTCATGTACCCAGAACATCCAAGGAGCACCTTTTAATTCAATAGCATTTAATAAAACTCTATATATTGCAAAGAATACTGGAATTTGTAAAATTAATGGTAAACATCCACCCATTGGGTTTGCACCATGTTTTTTATAAAGTTCCATCATATGCATTGATTGTTTTTGTTTGTCATCTTTATATTTAGCTTGAATTTCTTTCATTTTAGGAGCTAAATCTTTTAGTTTTTGCATCGATACCATTCCTTTGAATGATAACGGGAAAAGAACTAATTTGATTAAAACTGTTAAAATAACAATTGTCCAACCCCAGTTTCCAACATAATCTTGAATAAATTGAAGTAATAAGAACATAGGTTTTGCAATAAATGTAAACCAACCATAATCAATTACATCAATTAATTCAGGATTTAAAGCTGATAAATCTTTATGATTTTTTGGTCCAATAAAACCTGAAAAAGTAATATCACTTCCAGCATGAATAAATGCTTGAGGATTTTCTTTCCCATTTGGATCTGGCATAACAGAAACACTTAATGATTTTTCAAAATTATAAATTACAGTTGTATAGTATCTATCAAAACTAGAAATAAATTTTGCTCCAACAATATCATGATTTTTATCTAATTTTCCATCTTCAATTGTTTTTAATGCATTATCATTTAATTTTGAAATAAATCCATGAACAGCATACATATCAGCTAAAACATTTGGTCTAAATCCATTTGTAATAAAAAACTCTTTATTATTTGTAGTACTAACCTTTAAATCATAATGTCCATCAGGATAAAAAGTTAATTTTTTAGTTAAAACTGTTCCATTTAAAGTTTGAGTTAAAACTAATTCTTGTGCGGATGTTGTTGCATCAATATTTGCAAAATTTGCAACGACAGAAACTTTAAATGCTTCTGCATTAATATTTACATCTGCAAATCTAACTTCAAGTGGTCTTAATTGGTTTGCTTCAAATAATTTAATTTGATTACCATTTTCGTCTTTATATTTCTCTTCAACTAATGTAACTTGAGCAATTCTACCTAAAGTATCAATTTCTATAGTGCTTTTAGCTGTTTTAATTGTAGAAACAGTCTGTACATTTCCTATTGACTTTGATGATAAAGTATCAGCAGAGTTAAATGCATTAGCTGGACTACCATTAGCATCTGTTATTACTGTTTTTACATCTGGTGCAACATTATTTTGCTTTTGTTCTTGCTTAACAAGAGCTGCTTTAGCTTCTTGTTGTGGTTTTAAAACCAAAAACTCGTAAGCTATGAAAAATACAAAAACTACCAATGTCATAATTAACATTCGTTTTTGCATACCGTTATTTTGATTCATGTTGTTCATTCTTTTTTTTCCACTCCCGATTCTTTACTACTAAATACTTACCATTTTTCAATGGAATATACCAATATTTTATTTTGATTTTTTCAAAATTGATATTTTGATTTGCGTTTAACTTGATGGTTGGATAATCAAATCCACCTGCAAAAAGTTGATTACATTTTAATATTCGTGTTATTGTAAAATAAATCGCCTTAAAAAAAGTATTGTTGTCCAATTGCCACAATGCATATTGAGAACAAGTGGGATAATATCTACATGATCCAAAAGATAAAATTGTTAAATATCTCTGATAAAATCTTATCAAATATTTAAGAATCATTTTCATTTTAAAACTTCTAATCTTTTCAAAGCAAAGTCAAAATCTTTTTTTAATTCTAAAAAGGTTTTATCATGTAAGGTTATTTTAGCAACAAATATATAATTACCAATAAATAATTGTTGTTCATAAGAAGCAAATAAAGCACGCATTCTTCTTCTTGCTTTATTTCTATTTACCGCATTTCCTACTTTTTTTGAAGTAACAAAAGCAGCTTTTAACGTAGGGCTAGAACTAAAAAAAGCGACAAAGCTGGTGGTGTGCCATCTTTTGCCGCTTTTATATAGTTTGTTAAAGTCTCTCGAGCTGTTAAGTCGATGTTCTTTATTTAAACAGCTAATTTATGTCTACCTTTAGCTCTTCTTCTGTTAATAACTCTTCTACCATTTTTTGTAGCCATTCTTACTCTGAACCCGTGAGTTCTTTTTCTTGGAGTATTGTGCGGTTGATACGTTCTTTTCATCTTAGATTTCCTCTATATTCACTAAATAAGTTGGGGATTATAGTTAAATTTTGCTTAAATATTCTTTAGTTTATTTTAACTATTACTTCATTATTCACAACATCAAACTCAATATTACTTCCCTCACCTATTTTATCTTCTAAAATTAAATCAGCTAATTTATCTTCAACTATCTCATAAATGGCTCTTTTTAGAGGTCTTGCACCATAAACTGGGTCAAATCCAATTTTTGCAATATACTCTTTTGCATTTTGCGTTAACGAAATTTTTATATCTTTTTCTTCAACTTTTTTCTTAATATTATTAAATAAAATATCTACAATATTTGTAATTGCAGCTAAATTTAATTGTTCAAAAATCACAATATCATCAAGTCTATTTAAAAATTCCGGTCTAAAATGAGATTTTAATTCATCTAAAACTGCTTTTCTTCTTTCTTCTTTATCACTTATTTCAATTATTCTTGCACTTCCTATATTTGAAGTTAAAATTATAATTGTATTTTTAAAATCAACAGTAACACCTTTGTTATCAGTTAATCTTCCATCATCTAAAACTTGCAATAAAATATTAAATACATCAGGATGTGCTTTTTCAACCTCATCAAATAAAATTACACTATAAGGTTTTCGTCGAACTGCTTCTGTTAATTGTCCACCCTCTTCGTATCCAACATATCCAGGAGCTGCTCCTACAAGTCTTGAAACTGCGTGTTTTTCCATATATTCACTCATATCAAATCTAATAAGTGATTTTGGGTCATCAAATAAGAATTTTGCTAAAGTTTTTGCACTTTCAGTTTTTCCAACTCCTGTTGGTCCTAAAAATAAGAAAGATCCAATTGGTCTATTTGCTTCACTAAGTCCTGCTTTATTTCTTTTAATTGCTCGGCTTATTGCTTTTAATGCTTCATCTTGTCCTATTACATCTTTTTTTAGAACTTCTTCTACCATTAAAATTTTTTGTTTTTCTGAGTCCATCATTTTATTAACTGGAATTCCAGTCCATCTTGAAACAATACTTGCAATTGCTTCTTCATCCACAGAATTTCGTAAAAGAGTTCCCTCTTTTTGCATTCTTTTCCATTTTTCTTCATTTTCTTTTATTTTAGCTTCTAAAGTTGGGATTTCTCCATACTCAATTTGTGCTGCTTTTTCAAAGTTTGATTCTCTTTTTGCGATATTTGCTCTATTTTTTAACTCATCAATTTTTATTTTTAATTCACTTGTTACATTAAAAGTCTCTTTTTCATTTGCAAATCTTGCTTCTAAATTTTGTTTTTCTTCATTTTTATCTGCAAGTTCTTTCTCAATTTGAACAATTCTCTCATCATTTTTTTTGCCCTCTTCCATTTTAAGAGCTTCTTTTTCTACATTTAAAGTTTGAATTTCTCTTTTAATTGAAGAAAGTGCATTTGGTTCACTCTCAATTTGCATTTTAAGTTCAGCCGCTGCTTCATCTATTAAATCAATTGCTTTATCAGGTAAAAATCTATCTGTTATATATCTATTTGATAATTTTGCAGCTGCAACTAATGCACTATCATTAATAGTAACATTATGGTGAGTTTCTAGTTTTTCTTTTATACCTCTTAATATTTGCAAAGCTTCATTAACACTTGGTTCATTTACATTTATTGGTTGAAATCTTCTTTGCATTGCTGTATCTTTTTCAAAATACTTTCTATACTCTTTAAGAGTTGTTGCTCCAATTGTATGTAATTCTCCCCTTGCAAGACTAGGTTTTAGGATATTTGCTGCATCCATTGAACCTTCACTTGCGCCTGCTCCAATAATTGTATGAATTTCATCTATGAATAAAATGATATTTCCAGCTTTTTTAACTTCATCAATAACTGATTTTAATCTATCTTCAAATTCACCTCTATATTTTGCACCTGCAATCATTGAACTCATATCAAGTGTTATAACTCTTTTATTTAATAATGAAGTTGGGACATCTTTATTTACTATTTTTTGAGCTAAACCCTCTGCAATTGCAGTTTTTCCAGTCCCTGGTTCTCCTATTAAAATAGGATTATTTTTTGTTTTTCTAATTAGTATTTGCATCATTCTACTGATTTGTTCGTCTCTTCCAATAACCGGGTCAAGAAGTCCATCTATTGCTTTTTTATTTAAATCTATTCCATATTTATTTAAAGCTTCTAAATTTTCATCACCACTATTACTATCAATAGTTTTCCCAGCTCTCATAGCTTCTAATTCTTTTTTTGCTTCTCTTAATTTTCCAAAAATGACCTGAATTAATGTCAAATAGTTTTTATAATCTGAACGAAGAATGTTATTTGTGTCTTTTTCTGCGTTTAAATTTTTTAGAAATTCAAGTGTTTTTTCTTCATTGAG
>JAIELU010000073.1 GCA_019752775.1 Campylobacterales bacterium
ATTTTATATTCAATAGATTTAAAAACTAAATAAAATATAATCCTGCCCCAATAATCAAAGCTAAAATTATTGTAATTACAACAGTTAAGACATTGTATGTTTTATCACTAATATTCATCTTAGTTTCTAAGAAACCAACAATTTTAATTGCAGGATAAATCATAAATACTAAAAGAACACTAGTAAATACCAAAGTCATTATAATTTGCATTTTAAATCCTATAACTCTTTTTCTAACTCAAATTGTTCCCATAAAGAAGCAGCTTTTTCATTTCCATTATCTTTTGCTTTTTTAATATACATTGCAGCTTTTTTCATATCTTTTGGAATACCTTGTCCTGACATATACATAAAGCCTAAATTTATTTGTGCATTTTCATCACCCAATAATGCAGCTTTTTCATACCAAGAAGCTCCTGTTTCATTATTTATAGGAACTCCTATTCCGATTGTATACATATATCCTAAATTATAAGCAGCTTGTGGATTATCCAAAAGTGCAGCTTCTGTAAAAAGTGCTATTGCTTTTTTATAATCTTTTGAAACACCTAAACCATTCATGTAATTATTTCCAAGTTGTGTCATTGCATAAGGATTTTTTGCATCACTTGCAATTTGTAACCATTTTATTGATTCTGTTGTATCTTTTTTAACACCATCGCCATTATGATACATAATTGCTAAATTGTGTGCTGCTTGGGAATTACCAGTATTCGCACTCTTTAAAAAATATTCATAGGCATTTTGATACTGTTTATTTTTGTAAAAATCAAGCCCTACATCATAGTCATTTCCAAATAAAAAACTTACACAAGCCATTGAAAATAAGAATTTCTTCATCATCTTTTCCTTAATAAATATATATCTTATTTTACCTATTTTTATTAATAATTTATTGACACCAATCAATCCTTTAGATTTTTCTTTATGTTAAGATTTATCTATATCAAAAAAAGGAGTACAACATGAGTATTAAGTATAAAATACCTCTTGTACTAATATTTTCTTTTAATCTTTTAAATGCTTCATCATTAGATGGAGAGAAAATATTTAAACAATATTGTTGGGGCTGTCATCACGAGACTTCAGTTGCTTTTGGTCCATCATTTGAACAAATAGCAGATAAAAGAACTGTTGGAGAGATTCAAGGACATATACTTGCCCCTAAATCAATGTACAAACAATTAGGTTATAAAAGATCAGTAATGCCTAGCTTTAAAGATGAATTATCACAAGAGCAACTAGACGCTATTACAGATTTTATACTATCATACAAATCAAAAAAGGATTAGGAAAATGTTTAGATTATCAAATTTGATTAAATCAACTCTCGAAAATCAAAAATCAAGAACATTAGATGGTTCTATTATGATATGGAATTTTACAAATAGATGTAATTTACTTTGCCATCACTGTTATAGCAAAGCTGATGCAAATGAAAAAGATACACTAACTTTTGAAGAAATTGAACAAACAATTTCAAAACTCAAAGCTGGTGGTGTAAATTTTGTTATCTTTTCAGGTGGAGAACCACTGTTAAGAAAAGATATTTTTGATATTGCTAAAGTTATGAAAGAATATAATATAATGACATATTTATCTACTAATGGAATTTATGTAAGTCCTAAAAATGTAGAACAGATTATAGAAACTTTTAATTATATTGGTATTTCAATAGATGGAATTGAAGAAATACATGACCAATTTAGAGGTCAAAAAGGTGCTTATAAAAAATCTATTGAGGCTATAAAATTAATTCAAGAGCATGGTGGAAATGCTGGTATTAGATTTACTATCACAAAAGAGACACAAGATAGTTTTTATGCTATGTTTGATTTATGTGAAGAATTAAAAGTTGATAAACTATATATTTCTCACCTTGTTTATTCAGGTCGTGGAAAAGATAATCTTGAAATTGATATCTCAAAAGAGCAAAGAAAAAAATATGTTGAATTTATTATTGATAAAGCATTTGAATATTATAAAAATGGAAATAATATTGATTTAGTAACTGGAAATATGGAAATGGATGCAATTATGCTTTTAGATAGATTCAAAAAAGAGTATCCAAAATTTGTAGAAACATTAGAACAAAAACTAAAAGCTTGGGGTGGAAACTCTGCAGGGCATAGACTTGGAAATATGGATTGGGCAGGAAATGTAAAACCAGATCCATTTTTTCCATTTGTTGTTGGAAATTATTTAGAAACACCTTTTGATGAGATTTGGACTTCTACATCAAATGAGATCTTAAATAAACTGAGAAAACATCCAAGACAAATAAAAGGAAGATGTGAAGAGTGCAAATACATTGAAATTTGTAATGGTGGTTCACGTTCACGGGCATATGCGATTAGTGGAGATTTGTGGGAAGAAGATCCATCATGTTATTTAACTTTAGAAGAAACTAGGAGATAGGAAATGAAATTATTAAATTTATTGCTAATTGCAAGTATTGCTAGTAGCTGGGTTTGTGCAAAAGAGAAATTTTTCGTAGTTGAAAGGGAAAGTGAATCATTAGCAACAATCTATAATGGTGTTAAAAGAACAAATATAGAAGGTATGCATAACATGAATCATGGTGTTGTGAAATTTGATGGAAAAGATGGTTATGTAATTTCAAGAGATGGATTCGTAGTAAAATTTGACCCTGAATCTGAAAAAATTCTAGCAGAATATAAAACTTCAAAATCAGCAATTGGTTTTGTAATTGGTGCAAACTATGTTGCAGTTGCTAACTATGATGATAAAAGTGTTGATATTCTAGATAGAGATTTAAAACCTTTAGAAAAAATACAAACTGGTTCAAAAAATGTAGGAATTAAAATATATGAAAATTATCTTATATTCTCACAAATGGAAAATGATACAATTTCAGTTTTCAAAGATATGAATGAAGGGAAAAACAAACCAAACTTTAAATTATTTAAAGAATTTAAAGATGCAGGTGAACTTCCTTTTGATGCTATGATAAAAGATGAAAAATATATAGTTGGATTTTTTACTTCAAAACATTTCGGAGTTGTTGACTTAAAGAAAATGGAATATAAAAAGATTGATGTTTTCTTAGATGAAAACAGACAAATGGTTTTAAAAGTTCCTCATTTTGGATTTTGGTCAATTGGTGGAGATAAAATATTTGTTCCAGCAGTTGGTGATAATAAAGTAATGGTTTATGATAATGATTTTAAATTTGTAAAAAATATTCAAACTCAAGGATTACCTGTATTTACAAGTTTAAGTCCTGATAACAAATATTTGGCAGTTACATATTCAGGAAAAGATTTCCCAACTATTCAAATAATTGATACAACTACTTTAGAAATTATTCATACATTTAATTTTGATGGAAAAGTATTGCATGTTAGATGGTCAGAAAATTCTCCACAACTTTATGTATCTGTAAATGATACTAATAAAATCGCAGTTATACACACAAAAGAATGGTTTTTAAATAGAGAAATATTTAATGTTAAAAAACCTTCAGGAATATTTATATATGAGGATGGAAAATAATTATGGCAAAAGTATATTTAACGGGAGCTGGTCCTGGAGATATGGAGTTAATGACTTTAAAGGCTGCACGAGTAGTAAAAGAAGCTGATATAATCATCTATGATAGACTTGCAAATCCAGGAATTCTTGAAATGGCAAAAGATGGCTGTGAAATGATTTATGTGGGAAAACAAGATGGAAAACATTCTGTTCCACAAGATGAAATAAATGAAATCATTTATCAAGCTGCGTTAAAATATGAAAATGTTGTAAGATTAAAAGGTGGTGACCCTTTTGTATTTGGAAGAGGAGGAGAAGAAGCTATTTATCTTTTTGACAGAGATATAAAGTTTGAGATAATTCCAGGTATTAGCTCATCGGTTGCAGTTCCAGCGTATGCAGGAATTCCTGTAACTCATAGAGGAATCACTACATCATTTAGAGTAGTAACAGGACATGAAACACCAAAGAAAAAAATATCACAAATAGAGTGGCAAACTTTCTTAAATGATGAAACAATCGTATTCTTAATGGGATTCCATAATATTAAACTAATCACTAGAAAACTTATGAATCTTGGGAAAAGAAGAGATTATCCATGTGCTGTAATTTCAAAAGGAAGTACTCCTGAACAAGAAGTTATGGTTGGAACTTTAGAAACAATAGTTGAGCTTTCAAAAGATATGCCAACGCCTGCTATCATCGTTATTGGAGAGGTTGTAACTTTAAGGGATAAGATTAAGTGGTTTAAATAACCACTTAATCAAAAAGTGTTATATAAAGTCTTATAAAAATAAAGCGCTTAATCGCTCTTTATCTACTGTTTTCTTTTTATTATCTATTAATCCATCATTTTTAAATACTCTTAACATTCTTGAAAGCGTCTCAGGTGAGATATTTAGAATTTCTGCAACAATAATATTTTTTGTGTTAAAAAACTCTTCTGAGTGGTCGCATAGGTATTTTGCTATTCTTTCTTTTGAATCTAAAACAACATGCAAAGATACTATATTTTCTAGGTTTCTTATTTTTTTTATCAAAGAAGTTTGAATCAAAAAAGATAAATTTGGGTCTGAATAAATTATATCTTTTAAACTTACAAAATCAATTCTCAATACTTCTGTATCTGTAAAAGATTGCGCAGTTGCTGGATATGGAATTTGTTCAAAATTTGCAACTTCTGCTATTAGTTCATTTGAGTGAAAATATTTTAAAAGTATCTCTTTATCATTTGATGAAGTTTTATAAAGTTTTACAATACCTTTTTTTAATAAAAAAAGATACTTTGGATCATCTCCTTCATAAAATAAAACATTGTCTTTTGATAATTTTAAAAAAGTAGTAAATTCACCTATTCTGTCTAAAGTATTATCACATAAGTCTTTAAATAAATATATCTCTTTTAACTTATTTTTCATATAAACTCCTAATCTTTAACTATAGATTATAATCAATAAATAATTATAACCCACTGTCTACTCTAATTTTAGTCACTTAAAAGCTAAAATAACTTTTAACCCAGTCTAATTCTTCTTTTGTTTTTAACTCTATTCTTTGTACTTCATTTTTATCTTTATCCAAAATTATTAAAGTGTTATTTTCTAATTTTAAAAAATCTTCACCCCATAATTTTTCAAGTTGCTCTAGTCTTAAAAACAAATCTTTTGCTGGTGGCTTTTCTTTTATTCCTGTTTCATTACTTACAATTGAATATCCACCTACTCTTTTCTCTAAAGTATAAGGCATATGTTTTTGTAAAACAGCATAAACTCTTTCATTTTTTGGTGTTGGCATTCCTTCTTTTAAAGCCATAATTCCTAAAAACATAAACATTGCAAAAAATGCAAATAATAACAATTTCTTTTTCATTTTTTTTCCTTCATAATACTAAATTTATTATATTTAAATTAAAAAATAAAACTCTTAATTCATATCAAGTAATTTAGTTGTTTTAAATCAATGCATAAATAAGTTTTAGTTGTTATACTTTTTGAAATTTTATTAGGGGCAGAAAAAATGAAAGACCAAATATTATATAGAATTCAAAAAAACTTTCCACTTACTATTCGACCTTTTGAAGAAATTGCAAAGGAATTAAATACAACAGAAGATGAAGTTTTAAGAATCTTAAAAGAAGAAAAAGAAAAGAAAATCATAAGACAAACTTCAGCAATATTTGATACAAAAAAGCTAGGATATACCTCATCTTTAGTTGCTTTTGAAATTGCATCTGAAGATATTGATGATTCAGTCTTAATACTAAATTCTCATCCTGGGATTTCACATAATTATGAAAGAAATCACAAATATAATATTTGGTTTACACTTGCAATTGCACCAAATTCTAAATCAACTTTAGAAGATACGATTGCCACTTTAGCAAAACTTACAAATGCAAAAGATTATATTATTTTACCTACATTAAAACTTTTTAAAATCTCTGTAAAACTTGATACCACAAATAAAGCAGAAAAAAAAGAGCATATTGCAAAAACTGATTTTAAAGGTATGCAGTTAAATGAATATCACTATAATATAATCAAAGAAGCACAAAATGATATAGAAATAAAACAAGAACCTTTTAAAGAAATGGTAGAAAGATTGGGTATTTCTTATGATGAGTTTTTTAGTGTTTTAAATGAATTTCAAGATACAGGTGTTATGAGAAGATTTGCAACAATATTAAATCATAGACACGCAGGATTTGGAGCAAATGCACTGGTTGCATGGGATATTGAAGAAGGTGAAAAAGGCGAAGAAATAGGAAAAATCGCAGCTTCATTTTCTGCTGTTTCACATTGCTATTTAAGACCAAAATATCCAACTTGGAACTATAACTTATTTACAATGATTCATGGTAAAACAGTAGAAGACACTCAAGAAGTTATAAATAATATTGCAAAAGAGATTGAATACAAATCAAATCTTCCACTTTATTCATCAAGAGAATTTAAAAAAGTAAGAATTAAATACTTTTGTGATGAATTTAAAAATTGGGAAGAAACATATTTAAATTAAAAAAGGATTATACAATGGAATTATTTTTAACATTAGAAGCTGGATATTTAGCGATTGCTATTTTTATATTGGTTGTTACAATCATAGTTACTACAAGAAGTTTTATGCCAACTGGCGTTTGGAAAAAAGCTTTATTGGTTATGACTATAATCATGGGAATTTTTATTGGTATGCACTATCTTGTGACAACAGACCGAATTAATGAAGTTGAAACTGCTTTTAATAACCATGAAAAAGTTGTATGTGAAAATAGAGCCATAAGAAAAGTTTCACAAAGTGTAACTATCGAAAAAACGAATGAATGGACACTTGAAAACCATATGTTATCTTCTCCAAATTATAGTAGAGAATTTTTCACTGCAAGATGTATAAAACATGTTCCTGTAACTTTGGAAGAAGCTAAATAATCTTGAGAGAGTTGAAAGTTAAATATGTTAAAATTAACTTTCAAAATTATGTGTATTCAAGGTGTCTTTTGTGTCTATTTTTGCTTTACAGTCTTTAGTTGGTGGTTTTCTAGATGAGGATTTAGAACATTTTAATAAAAAATTTGATGACTGGTGTATTCAATTTGAGAGTTATGAAGATGCTATGGATATAGTTCAAACTCTTGAAAATCATGAAGCTATAGATATTGTTGAAATAACGCCATTAACTTATCCAAAATATTTTTTTACAAATCTGCAAGGTACTATCTATGCAACACGACAAATTGAAGATAAAATTATTTGTGTTGTAGAACCATTTATGGGTTCTAGTTTTAGAATTGCAATATGTAATCTTAAAACAAAAAATGTAAGACTAACCTCAACTCACTACAAAAATATTCCAAGTATTGAAGGTGCTTTTGCTAATTTTGGAGAGTTTAACTCTTAAAGAGTTAAATTTTTCTGAAAATTTATTTTTCTGAAAACAAATATAAAAAAACAAATCCCATATTTTAAGACTTTTATTTAATTTGTTTTTCATTTTATTTTTTATTTGCCAAGAAAATAAACCATATTTTTCTTTTCACCTTCTCTTTTTATCTCACTTTCTTCATACATTTTATAAATAATTCTTCTTAAATAATTTAAATCAAAATCCATCTTTATTTTTTGTTATTAAATAATTTAGCCTTTAAGCAATCCTAACTTTTTATCTTTTTCCCATCGAGGCTCTACTAAATATTTTTGATACCAATCTTCTTCACTATAAAAATGGTCAACTATAATAAGTTGGATTTTATTAAACATTGAAATTTGATTTGCTTCTTCAATAAATTTTATAATAGATTTATACATATCTTCAACTTTCTTAATATCTCCTGTTCCATCTGTAAAATTTTCTTCTTTAGGAAAATAAACTTGACTTGGTTGATCTAAAAATATTAAAGATGGTAAAATTGATTGTTCATGTTCCAATATATATTTATGAAGCCCTAAAAATACTGATAAATGAAAGGATAAATGATTTTCTGCACTTGCAATATCAGATAAATAAAATATATTATTATTAGCTTGCTGATAAGATGTTACATCTTTTATATCAAATTTTAAATTTGGTTCGCCATAATCCTCTTTATCAAAAGATAATGTTTTAAGCATTTCTGTAGAGTAATTTCCTATATACAATTCTGCCTCTTGCTTTTTCTTTTTTATATCTATTTTGATTAATTCTTTTTCTAGTCTTTCTAATTCTTGTTGTAAAACTTCTATTTGGGAATCATTTGATGATTTATTTTCATAATCAATTATCGTTTGAATATTTTTTTTAATCATTCCTTTTATTTCATAAAGCAGTTGTTCTTTTCCTTTGATGGTTTTTATCTCTTCTGAATCATAATTTAATTCGATAAATTCTTTATTCAAGGCTTTTAATGATGCTTTTTCAATATCTATTTTTTCTTTCATATTTTGTAGTTTTTCTTCTAAAATATCACGGTTTACATTCTGTAAAAAAGTCTTTTCATTTAATATTTTTTGTTTTGCTATTTCAAAAACTTCTATCACTTCATTAATCTCCGAATTACAAGTAGGACAATGTTTTGAATAATGTATATCTTGCTTGACTTGTAATTTTAAATTAGCAGTATCAACATGTTGCATTTGACTTTTTATATTTGAATATTCAATTTTTAAATTTTCAATTAATCTACTTTGATAATTGATTATATTTTCTAATTTTTCTATATTTTTCCCAATATCACTATCTATGTTATATTCTAATTTTAAATTATTCAGATTTTCTTGATTAAGTAAAAATTCATTATCCAATGTTTCCACATCAATATTTTGATTTAAATGAGTAAACAATCTATGATAACTGCTTTTTAAGTTAAAATATTCTTTTTTTAATTCATCTTCTGTCAATTTTTGCAAATCTTTTAATGATAACATAATACCATCATAAATAAGAGGAACTGTATAAAATCCACATCTTT
>JAIELU010000071.1 GCA_019752775.1 Campylobacterales bacterium
AAAATGATGCAAAAGAAATTTTAGATGTTTTTGCTTCTTTAGATAGTCCTACTGATTCAAGTGCAGCTTTTAAAATAGATGCAATTTTACAAGGGGAAAATGATTTAAAGCAGATACAAAAACAAAATAGAGAACTAGCATTAGAATTTACTTTACAAAGTAATTTGGAGAAAATAAATCATATAATAAAAAATGTTTAAATTTAACTTAAGAAATTTAAGATACAATACGCAAATATTTTTCACTATAGAAGGAATACAAATGTCAAGAAGATGTGCTATATCTGGTAAAGGACCTATGGTTGGAAACAACGTAAGTCACGCAAAAAACAGAACTAAAAGAAGATTTTTACCAAACATTAGAACAGTTAGAGTTACATTAGATGATGGAACTACAACTAAATTAAAAGTTTCTGCAAAAGAGTTAAGAACTCTTAAAAAACACTCATAAAAGGCTCTAGAAAAGTGCTTTCATGAGCATCTTTACTAAAGTAAAAAAGGCTATTGGCTGGGAAATAAGAACAGCCAAACCTCAATACGATTTAAATCCCTTAATTTATTCTCAACTCAAACCTTTAAGGCTTCCCTTAATATTGATACAGATTGTAATGATGATAGGAACTTTAGGATATGTTTATCTTGAAGATTATTCTATTATGCATGCTATATTTCAATCAGCATATACTTTAACTAATACAGGATTTGGTGCATTAAATGAATCAAATTTTAGAAATGAAACCATAGTTTTTACAGTATGTTTGATGTTATCAGGATTTGCAAGTCTTATTTTTGCAGTGGGTATCGTAATTGATGTTATTGCTAATGGACCTTTACGAGAATTATTAAAGGAAAGAAAAATGCTTTATAAAATAGCAAGATTAAGAAGACATTTTGTGATTTGTTATCACAACGAATATACAGCTCAATTAGCAAGACAATTTAGAGAAAATCATATTCCTTTTGTTGTTGTTGATCCAAGTGACCAAATAGAGCAAATTGCAAAAGAGAATAACTATCCTTATTTTGTAAAAGAAGAACCTTATAAAGAAATTGCTTTTCTAAAATCACATTTAAGTTCAGCAAAAGGTGCTATTTCTTTATCAAAAAATATTTCAGATAATATTACTTTAATAGCATCTGTTAGACTTTATGAAAAAGAGTTAGGAAGAAATCCTTTTTTAATTATTTCAAATGCAGAAACTCAAAATGAAAAAATAAGGCTCAAAAAACTTGGAGCTGATAAAGTTGTAGCAACTCCTGCACTTATGGCAAAAAGAGTAAGTGCAATGGCGATAAGACCCGATATGGAAAATGTTCTTGATGAGTTTTTATATAAACGAGATACTCCAATAGATATGGAAGAAGTTTTTGTAAATGAAGATTCTTGGGTAGTAAATAAAGAGATAAAAGATTTACATTTAAGAGATAGACTAAAAGTTTCTATCATTGGAATCACAGAAGATAAAGGGAAGTTCATCCAAATGCCAAAAGGTGCAACACCAATAAATGCAAATTGCAAATTATTGTTAGTGGGTTCTCAAAAAGGTATTCTAAGAGCTAAAAAGATTATAAATTTAACTAATAAACCAGAGGATGTATAAGATTATGTTTACTATTTTACCAATCAAAGGCTATATTGACCAAATAGATGGATTTTATTGTGATGGAATTCATGCAGGACTTAAATCAAATTCAAAACTTGATTTAGGATTTATTTATAGTGATAAACCTTGTACTGTTGGAGCTATATTTACTGAAAATAGATTTCAAGCTGCACCTTTAAAACATTTTTTGCAATATGAAGAAAATTTTAAAACAAATTTTGTTTTAATAAATTCTAAAAATGCAAATGCACTTACTGGAAGAAAAGGTATTGAAAATATTAATACTTTATTCTCTCAATTAGATTTTAATTTAGTAAATCCGATTATGAGTTCAACAGGTGTTATTGGAAATCCTCTTCCTATTGAAAAAATAGTTGCAGGTGCAAAAAGATTTGATTTAACTTCTAAAAACGGTGAAAATTTAAGTCGTGCAATTATGACAACAGATGCATATGCAAAAACTTGTATGTATGAAGTAAAACTTGAAAATGGAACTTCTTTTAAAATAGGTGCTGTGGCAAAAGGTGCTGGGATGATAAACCCAAATCTTGCAACAATGTTGTGTTTTATTTGTACAGATGCTGCTGTTCCTTATGTGGATATTATGGAAGCTTTAAAAGCAAATAGTGAAACAACTTTTAATGCAATTTCTGTTGATGGTGATACTTCAACAAATGATACTGTTATGGTTTTATCAAATGGAAATTCAAATGCTTATAACAAAGAAGCCTTTTCAGAAGTTTTAAGACTTGTAATGCATGATATGGCTATGTTAATAGTAGCTGATGGTGAGGGTGCAAAAAAAGTTGCAGCATTTGAAGTTATAAATGCAGTTTCAAATGAACAAGCAATGATTGCTGCAAAAGCTTTATCAAATTCACTATTAGTGAAAACAGCACTTTTTGGAGAAGATCCAAATTTTGGAAGAATTGCTTCAACTATTGGTGCTTCAAGAATTGATTGTGATGATGAGAAATTAGTTATTTCATATAATGATGTTGTTGTTTTTAATAAAGGTGAAATTTGTTTTGATGCAGATACAGAAGTAAAAGCCGGGGATGTTTTAAAAAAAGATAAATATAAAATCATTTGTGATATTGGTTTAGGTGAGGGTAAATTCACAGCTTATGGTTGTGATCTAGGTTACAAATATGTAGAGATAAATGCAGACTATAGAAGCTAGTTAAAATTCTTTACAAAAAATTAAGTAGTTAGATAGTATAATGCAAAAAAAATTAAACACATAGGATGCAAAATGTTTCACGAATACAGAGATGTAATTACAGAATTAAAACAAAAAGATGGACACTTCCATAAACTTTTTGAAAAACATAATGAGTTAGATGATGTTATTGCAAAACTAGAAGAATCTCATGCTGATCAGTTTCAAATTGAAGCTAGTAAAAAAGAAAAATTAAAATTAAAAGATGAAATTTATTCAATACTTGTTAAGTACAAAAGTGAAAATTAATTTTTAATTAGTTAAAAAAAAGGGGATAAAAGTTTAGGCTTTTATCCCCTTTTTTTATATTTATAATTTTATAAATTTTATTACAACTTATGCTAAGCGCATTTTAGATATAATAAACCAATTTTATACTACAAAGGCCTTTTTTTATGGAAAACCTTTTCGAAAATCAAGATATTATAGATATAAATATTGAAGACTCAGTAAAAGCTTCATATTTAGATTACTCTATGAGTGTTATTATAGGTCGGGCATTACCAGATGCAAAAGATGGATTGAAACCTGTTCACAGAAGAATTTTATTTGCTATGCATGATTTGAATATTACTTCAAAATCTGCATATAAAAAATCAGCAAGAATTGTTGGAGATGTTATTGGTAAATACCATCCACATGGAGATACTTCTGTTTATGATGCATTAGTTAGAATGGCACAAACTTTCTCTATGAGAGCACCACTCGTTGATGGTCAAGGAAACTTCGGTTCTATTGATGGTGATAGTGCAGCTGCTATGAGATATACGGAAGCTAGAATGACTAAAATAGCTGAAGAAGTATTAAGAGATTTAGATAAAGATACTGTAAACTTTACTCCAAATTATGATGATACTATGAAAGAACCATCAGTTCTTCCTACAAGAGTTCCTACTTTACTTTTAAATGGAAGTGAAGGAATTGCTGTTGGTATGGCTACAAAAATTCCTCCTCATAACATCAATGAATTATTAGAAGCAGTTTTATATACAATAGATAATCCAGATGTTACAGCAGATGAATTAATGCAATTTATCAAAGGACCAGATTTTCCAACAGGTGGAACAATCTTCGGAAGACGAGGAATTATTGATGCTTATAATACAGGTCGTGGAAGAGTAAGAATTAGAGCTAAACATCATATTGAAACAAGAGGTAAAAAAGAGATTATTGTTCTTGATGAATTACCATATCAAGTAAATAAATCAAGACTAATTGAACTTATAGCAAACCTTGCAAAAGACAAACAAATTGATGGTATTTCAGAAGTTAGAGATGAATCTGATAGAGAAGGTATTAGAGTTGTAATTGAGCTTAAAAAAGATGCAATGAGTGAAATTGTTTTAAACAATTTATACAAATCAACTCCAATGGAAACTACATTTGGAATTATTCTTTTAGCTGTTTATAATAAAGAACCAAAAGTATTTACCTTACCTCAATTATTAAATGTTTTCTTATCACATAGAAAAACTGTAATTATTAGAAGAACAATTTTTGATTTAGAAAAAGCAAAAGCTAGAGCTCACATTTTAGAGGGTTTAAAAATTGCATTAGATAATATTGATGAAGTTGTAAAAATAATTAGAGCAAGTGCAAATGATCAAGAAGCAAAAGATAGTTTACAAAATAGATTTGGTTTAAGCCAAATTCAATCTCAAGCTATTCTTGATATGAGACTAGGAAGATTAACAGGTCTTCAAAGAGATAAATTAGAAGCTGAATATCAAGAATTAATGATTTTAATTGCTGAATTAGAATCAATTTTAAAATCTGAAGAAAAATTGAATGAAATCATTAGAGAAGAATTAACTGATATTCAAGAAAGATTCGCAAGTGATAGAAGAACTGATATTGAAGATTCTTATGATGAAATTGATATTGAAGATTTAATTCCAAATGAGCCAATGGTTGTTACAATTACACATAATGGTTATGTAAAAAGAGTTCCAATCAAATCTTATGAAAAACAAAGAAGAGGTGGAAAGGGAAAAGTTGCGGTGACTACTCACGATGATGACTTTATTGAGAAATTCTTTGTAAGTAATACTCACGATACCTTAATGTTTGTTACAAATATGGGTCAATTATATTGGTTAAAAGTTTACAAAATTCCTGAAGGAAGTAGAACTGCAAAAGGTAAAGCAGTTGTTAACTTAATTAACTTAAGACCTGATGAAAAAATTATGGAAATTATTCCAACACCTGATTTTGATGAATCAAAATCATTAGTATTTTTCACAAGAAATGGAGTTATTAAAAGAACTTCATTAAGTGAATTCTCAAATATCAGATCAAATGGTGTAAGAGCAATCGTTCTTGATGATTTAGATGAAATCGTAACTGCAAAAATCGCAGATGTTGAAACTCAATATCTAATGATTTTTACAAGTATGGGACAATGTATCAGATTTGAAATCGAAAAAACAAGAGATCAAGGTAGAAGTACAAGAGGTGTTAGAGGAATTAAATTCAAACACGATATTGACTTTGTTGTTGATGCTGATGTTGTAAGTAATGAAGAACAAGAGTTATTAACTGTTTCTGAAAAAGGTATCGGCAAAAGAACAACTGTTGAAGAGTATAGACTTACAAATAGAGCAGGTTCAGGAGTTATTTCTATGAAATTATCTCCAAAAACTGGTAATGTTGTAGGAGAAGTATTAGTAGACGATACTCAAGATTTAATGTTATTAACTTCAATTGGAAAAATGATTAGAGTTGACATGCAATCAATTAGAAAAGCTGGAAGAAATACAGCTGGTGTAATTATTGTAAATGTAGATAAAAATGACAAAGTTGTATCAATTGCAAAATGTCCAAAAGAAGATGAAGAAATAGAACTAGATGAAAATGGAAATATTATTAGATATACAGAAGATGGTGAAATTTTAGAATCAATACCTGTAGAAGTTGATACAAATAAAGCACCAACTTTATTAGATACTATGGAAATTAAAGAAGATAATTTAGAAGAAGAGGAAGAGTAGAAAGATGAGAAAGTTTAATGTTGCAGTTGTAGGAGCTACTGGGGCTGTGGGAGAAGAGTTATTTAGAGTTTTAGCTGAGTATGATTTTCCAATTAATAAATTAATACCATTAGCTAGTTCAAGAAGTGCTGGTTCAAAAGTTGAATATAAAAATAAAGAAATTACAGTTTTAGAATTAACTGAAACTTGTTTTGAAGAAAATGATATTGAAATTGCATTTTTTAGTGCAGGTGGAAGCGTTTCTGAAAAATTTGCAAAATTTGCAGTTGAAGCAGGAGCTGTTGTTATAGATAACACAAGTCATTTTAGAATGGATCCAAAAGTTCCGTTAGTTGTTCCTGAAGTTAATCCAGAAGATATTAAGTTATGGAGAGAATCAGGAATTATTGCAAATCCAAATTGTTCAACTATTCAAATGGTTATGTCACTAAAACCACTTGATGAATTATATGGAATTAAAAGAGTTGATGTTTCAACTTATCAAGCTGTTTCAGGTGCTGGGAAAACTGGAATGGAAGAACTTGTAAAACAAATGCAAGCATTTTTTAATTTTAAATTAGATGAAGCAGAAGTGAAAGCTTTTCCTCATCAAATAGCACTTAATGTAATTCCTCAAATTGATGTCGCTACTGATAATGGTTTTACTAAAGAAGAAATGAAAATGGTAAAAGAAACACAAAAAATTATGCATAAAGAGATGCAAATAGCAGCAACTTGTGTAAGAGTTCCCGTTTTAAGATCACATAGTGAATCAATAACTGTAACATTTAAAGATAATGTAGATGTTGATTTAGAAAAAGTAAAAGATGTATTAAATAATTTTGAAAATGTAGAAGTTATAGATGATTTAGTAAATAAAAAATATCCAATGCCAATTATTGCAACAGATACAGATATTACATACGTTGGAAGAATTAGAAAAGATATTTATGCTTCAAATATAATTCATTATTTTAATGTAGCTGACCAAGTAAGAGTGGGAGCTGCAACAAATGCAGTAAGAATAGCGCTTAAATGGGCAGATTTGGAAAATGACATCTAATGTTAGAAAAAATTTTTGAAAATGCTATGTGGAAAGCAAGACTTTTTGTTTTACTTCCAGTTATTTTTGGACTTATTGGTGCAGGAATACTTTTTGTAGTTGCTTCAATAGATATTTTTAATGTTTTATCTTATACATTAGATGTTTACTGGAATGGATTACATCCTGAAAATTTTCATGAAGAGATAGTAAGTAAAATTATTGGCGCAGTTGATTTATATTTAATTGCAGTTGTAATGTTGATTTTTGCATTTGGTATTTATGAATTATTTATTTCAAAAATTGATGCAGCGGAAGAAACTTCTGCTGGAAATAATATTTTAGCAATTCATTCATTAGATCAATTAAAAGATAAAATTGCAAAAGTTATTGTGATGGTATTAATTGTAAGTTTTTTTCAAAAGGTATTGCATACAAGTTATGATGGAGCATTACAAATGCTTTATTTTGCTTTATCAATTGGAATATTATCTGTAGGACTTTACTTTTTGGGTAAAGTTGGAAAACATTAAAAAGGTAAAAAATGTCAAAAATATTTGTAGATGCGTGTTTTAGAAAACCAACTCCATATACACCTGTATGGATGATGAGACAAGCAGGAAGATACCTTTCTGAATATATGAAAGTAAGAGCCCAAGCTGGAAACTTTTTAAATCTTTGTCATAATCCAGTCCTTGCTGCTGAGGTAACAATCCAACCTCTTGATATTGTAGGTGTTGATGCAGCAATTTTATTTTCAGATATTTTAGTTATACCAAATGAAATGGGGATGCACTTAGATTTTATAAAAGGCGAAGGTCCTATTTTTAAAGATCCAATTGTAAATGAAGCAGATATAGATGCATTAATTGGTGCTGAAATTGCTGCTAATAAATTAACATATGTTTACGAAACAATAAAACTTTTAAAACAGCAGTTACCAGAAGATAAAGCACTTATAGGATTTACAGGTGCTCCTTGGACCTTAGCTACTTATATGATTGAAGGACAAGGAACAAAAACTTATAATCTTTGTAAAAAAATGATGTATTCAGAACCTGAGCTTTTACATAAAATTTTAAGAAAAGTAACTGAAGTAGTAAAGTTTTATATGGAAAAACAAATTGAAGCAGGTATTGATGTTGTCCAAATCTTTGATTCATGGGCAGCTGCAATTGAACCATCAAAATACGATGAATTTTCATGGAAATATATGGTTGAAATTGCAGATTATTTAAAAGAGAAATATCCACATATTCCTATAATTATGTTTCCAAAAGGTGTTGCTGCATTTATTGAAAGAGGTTTAGTTTATGGAAACTTCGATGTATTTGGTGTAGATTGGGGAACTCCAATGGCAATGGCTAAAGAAAAACTTGGTGGTAAATATGTACTTCAAGGAAATATGGAACCTTGTAGATTATATTCAAAAGAAGCAACTACACAATGTGTAGAGGGAATCCAAAAAATAATGCAAGGTGATGGGCATATATTTAATTTAGGTCATGGAATATTACCAGATGTTCCAGTTGAAAATGCTATTCACTTTGTAAAAGAGTGTCAAAGAGTAAGTAAAAAATAATCTAACAAAAATTAAGTAGGAAAATTCCTACTTAAACTATCGAAAGAAAAATCATGTCATATTCTAATTATATTATTTTTGGACCAATTCCCTCAAGAAGATTTGGTATATCTTTGGGTGTCGATTTATCACCATCTAAAAAACAGTGTAATTTTGATTGCTTATATTGCGAACTTGAAGGTGCTAAAACAGTTGATAAGATGGATTCAAGTCCAAGTGTTTCGGAAATAATTAGTGCAATAAAAGAAAATCTGGAAAAACATTCAAAAATAGATGTGATTACTTTAACTGCAAATGGTGAACCAACTTTATATCCAAAATTAGATGAATTAGTTGAAGAGATAAATAAGATAAAAGGAAATATTAAAACACTTATTTTATCAAATGGAAGCACAATCTATAAAAAAGATATTTTTAACACACTTTTAAAAATTGATACAGTTAAATTATCTTTAGATTGTGTAAGTGAAAAATGTTTTAAAAAACTAGATAGAA
>JAIELU010000167.1 GCA_019752775.1 Campylobacterales bacterium
AGGACAACCTGATGAAAAACGAATCAAAAAAGCTTGTGGAATTTCTAATAAAGTAATCATTTATACATATCAAGAAAATATGGCATTACCTTGGTTTAAAAAAATCGAGAATAATCTTAGTAGATTTAAAAATCTATCTATTATTAATTTAAATATGGATGAAGATATAGAAGAATTAACACAAAGAAGTATGAATTTACAATGTAATATTAGTGATACTGAACTATCTTTAATTAGCTCTGACAAAGATATGGTTATTACTCAAAATATCTTATTTTAGAATAATACTTTTAGCTACATATTTTTTACATAATAAAATGCTAATATCTATCCAAAAAAATTTAGGATAATTATGAGCATTTTTTTTACTCTTTTAGGGAAAATTCTTCCTTTATACTTTAGTATAATATTAGGAGTAATATCAACAGCTTTTTTAAATTGCAATAAAGATACAATTGCCAAAATATTACTTTTCATTCTAGGACCTTTAATAGTTTTTAATGCAACAATAAGCGTAAAACTCGAACCTTCTGTTTTATTTCTACCAATCTTCTTTTTTCTTTTAAGTACAATTATTGCTTTTACTTCTTTAGCTTATTTTAAAACAATTTATAGTGATAATACTGCTAATTTATTAGCTTTTAGCACTGCAACTGGAAATACTGGAAATATTGGTATTCCTTTGGCTATTTTATTTTTGGATTCTTATGTGGTAGATGTATTTATATTCACAGTTTTGGCCTCTTTGTTATACCAAAATTCGGTTGGTTACTACATCACAGCAAAAGGAAATTTTACAGCTAAAGAGAGTTTTATCAAAGTTTTAAAATTACCTGTTTTACATGCTTTCATTTTAGGATTAATATTAAATATTTTAGGATTTAAAATACCTGAAATGTTTATGGATTATACAAATTATTTAAAAGGTACTTATGCAATTTTAGGAATGATGTTACTTGGAATGGGAATGGAAAAAATTAAATCAGATAACTCATTTGATACAAAATTTATTTCATATACTCTATTTATCAAATTTATAATTTGGCCAGCTTTAATCGTTTTATTTATATATATTGATAATACTTTTATTCATTTTTTAAACAAAGATTTTTATCTTTTAATGTTTATATTTTCAATCGTTCCTCTTGCAGGCAATACTGTTACGGTTGCTACTTTACTTAATGTTAAACCTGAAAAAATGTCTATGGCTGTTTTTATATCTACTTTAGTTTCTTTATTTTATATTCCACTTATGATTTATTTATACAATCTTTAAAATAACTTTCTTTTACTTATAACTAAAATAAAAGTTATAAGTAAAATTATACAAAACATATAAATCACCACATTCCAACCAAACTTCTCATATATAATAGATGGAAGAAAAGAGCCCAATGCTCCACCTAAATAGTAAAAGCTAAGATACATTCCTGAAGTTAAAGATTTTTGAGACTCTTTCATCGAATTAGCAAGTCCTGTACTAACTGTATGAACGGTGAACATTCCTACACAAAATAAGAAAATTAGCAGAAATATAAATATTATATTTTCTTGAATTAAAAATATTGTTATAAAAAGAAAAAATATTAAACCAAATAAGATTGTATTTAGTTCATTTTTAAAATATTTAACAATTTTACTTGAATTTAAAGAGATTAAAATTCCCATTCCATACCCTAAATAAAGCAATGAAATCTGAAATTCTGATACATTTGATGAAATCTCTTTTACTCTAAAAGGTAAAATATTTAAAACACCACTAAATACAAAAAATACACAAAACATCAAAAAATATATTACTAAAAATCTTTTATCTTTTAATATTTCCATTACGTCAGTAATTTTTGGTTTTGAAATAGTTGCTTCACCTTCATAAGATAATTTTGAAATAAAATAAATTGAAACTAAAATAGCTAAAGATAAAGAATAAAATACAAATTCATAAGATAAATTTGTAGCTATAAATCCAGAAAAAATCCTTCCAACTAAACCACCAAAAACGGTAGATGCCACATAAATAGACATATTAAACTTTATATTTTCTTTATCTATATTTGCCAAAATACTCATCAAAGAAGTAAGAATAGCAGGAACTACTAAAGCTTCAATGACTCTAAAAAATAAAAATGACTCGTAACTTGTAGATAATCCTAAAAATATATTTGTAATAAATAAAATAATAGAGGAGTTAATAAGCATTTTTTTTACATTTATTTTTTCTAAAATATATCCATATATTATTGGAGATATTGCTAAAAAAAGCATAATTACAGCCGTAAATTGAGAAGCTTTTATAATTGATACATTAAACTGTTTTGCTAATAATGGTTGTATTGGTTGGGTTGCATACATAACTGATAAAATAATTATGATGCAATAAATAACTATAAATAAATCTCTTTTTTTCATAAAATCACTTATTCAAATAATTAAAAAATTATTTATTCTCCCTAATAAATCTTTTTTCAATTTCTTCATCACTTAATTCAATATTATCTTCATTTAAAAATCCATAAAAATAACTTTCACTAGCAATTAATACTTCAATTATTAAAATATTTTTATCTGGATAACTTTCAACAAATTTTTCAACTGTTTCAATAGCAGAATTTTCCCAGTTTTTTTCAAGTTCATCATTATTTCCAACATCATAAAACAAACAATCTTCACACAATGAAAATAAATACTTTCCTGCACCTTCGTATATTTCAAAAGAGTTATCTTCATTATCTAATTTTTCATTTGTAAAAGGGCAATATAAACTAAATTTTCTTATCTCTTTAGGTTTTAATACAACTTTTCTCATTATCAATCCTTTTTATAAACTTTTATATATATTAATTAATTCTTTTTTATCAATTTTATGATTTGAATTATATGGAAATTTTTCTAATTTTACTATATCAGAAGGCACCATATAATATGGAAGTACTATTGATATTTCATCTTTTAAAGTATTAATATTAATATCTTTATTTGAAATAATAAAAGTAATTAATTTTACAACTTCTGTTCCTCTTTTTAAAGGAATTGTAATAGCATCTGTTACTTCTTTATTATTAGTAAACTCTTTATCAATTTCTCCAAGTTCAATTCTAAATCCATGAAGTTTTATAAGTTCATCTTTTCTATTTGCAAAAAATAACATATTATCTTCAAAATATCCAAAATCGCCTGTTCTAAAACTTCTTTTTTCATATTTTGGTTCAAATTTCTGAGCATTTAACTCTTCATTTTTGAAATATCCAATAGAAACATTATCTCCAACTATTTCTATTTCCCCAACATTTTCACTATCTTTATCTAATAAATTTATTATTGTATTTTTCTTTATATACCCAACTGGTAAACTTTTTGAATATTTATCAATTATTTCAGAAGTAATTTCTATTAAAGTTGTAGCAACTGTGGCTTCTGTTGGACCATAAGTATTAAGAACTTTAGACTCAGGGAAATTATTCTTTATTCTTTTTACTGTGGCTGAAGGCAAAACTTCTCCACAAAATAAAAAGCTATTTAATGTTTTGATATTACTACTAACAAATTCAGCAGAAAGTAAATATTTACTAATAAAAGAAGGTGTTGAAACCCAAGTATTACAATTATATTTTTTCAATCTCTCAAAATATTCAAGGTGATTTTCTAATAATTCTCTACTATTTAAAATAATAGTTCCCCCAAATAATAAAAATCCAACTACTTCATATACCGATAAATCAAAACTAAAAGGTGCTTGATTCATAAAAATTGAATTATTACTAAATTTAAAATCTGTTTCTAGCCAAGTTTTAAAATCCAATATTGAATTTTTAGTAATTTGAACACCTTTTGGTTCACCTGTACTTCCTGAAGTAAATATAATATAAATTATTGAGTCATTTAAATGATAACTTGTATTTATATTATTTGTATTAACTTCCATTTTGTTTTCAATAGTAAAAATTATAAGAGCTGAACTTAATATATTCACAATTTTATTAAGTCTTTCTTTTGGGTAAATAGTATCAACTGGAATATATGGCAATCCCAAACTCATGCAAGCTGTCATACTTACGATAAATTTAGCCTCTTTATGTCCATAAATAACAACTGGATGACCTTTTGGAAGATTATATTTTAGAATCTCAATTTTAAGTTTTTCAACTTCATTTTTAAATTCATTCCAAGTTAAATCTTTATCACTTGCACTAATTGCAATTTTTTCCGAATCTTTATTGCACTCAACAAACTCTAATAATTCTAAATCAAATCTCATATAGGAACTCTCCCACTAAAAAAATATAGTGCTAAAATAGCACCATTTATCATCAAAAATCGTTTTAAATTTATAGATATAATATCTGGAAAAATTGTAAAATAATCATATCCACCTTTTTTAACATAAACTACATAAATGTTATGAATTGCTGAATAAATACCAAATAAAAATCCACTAAATATAAAATACCAAGTAAAACCATTCCACATTCCCATAAGTAAAAATGTAGCTATGATTGCTAAGTTTTGAATTAGTAATCTTTTCCCTTTTAAAATATTAAAATTATGTAAATATTTATATAAAGGTTTAAAGAAATAATCTGTTAACCAAGAACCTAAAGTAATATGAAATCTTCTCCAAAAATCTTGTGGATTAGGAGCTAAATATGGATGATTAAAATTCATAGGAACTGTTATTCCCATCATAATACTCAAACCAACAGCCATAGCACTATATCCTGCAAAATCAAAGAAAAGATAAGTTGTATAAGAATATGCACTATTTATCATATCTAAAAGATGCACACTATTTTCATCAATAGGTATAAGCCAAAATTTATTTACGCATTCTGCAAAAATAAATTTAAACAATATTCCAACTAATAAAATATCCCAACCTTTCCCTATATTAGTAAAAGTTAAATTTTCATAACCTTTTTGTAAATCTTCCTGAAACCTATATGATCTATCAATTGGACCTGCTAAAAGTGTTGTTGGAAATAATAAAAATGAAGTAAATTCAATAAAAGATAATTTCCCATAATTATGGCTATCTACCATTGCTTGAATAGTTCTAAATGTAATATATGAAATACCAATAACCTTAAATATAGGGCTTACATCAATTTTATGAAGAATCATAGGTAAAGCAATAATTATCATAGGAATCAATGTACTTTGGTACTTATTTTTTACATAAATCCAATACACACCATAAACATAAATCAGAAAAAATAAAACTTTTTCTGAATGTGGAATACAGAAATAAATATATATTATAATTGCTACAAACAATATCATTTTAAAAGAAATAATTTTATTTAAAATATTTTTAAATAAATGTAAAAATATAATAAAACCAAAAATTAAAATAAAAAAGTGTAGTCCCGAAAAAGGTAATATATGATACATCAAAAAGCCTCGTACACAAATTCTACTGTTGATTCAACATCTTGTCCACTTAAATCATCGATATTTTGATCTAAAATAATAAATGAAAAGCCTATAATCAATAGTAAATATATTACAAAAGTTCTAAAAAAATAATTCATCTTATTTCTCCTCTTTTGTCATAAAATGCTCAATAATTTTCTGATTAATATCAACCCAACCCAACTCACCTGGATGTACAATATCAGTTAAAGTTCCTATTTTATAATCCTCTTTTTTATATGTCCACCTATCAAAATATTTATAACCATGTTCTTCAACTTTTGATTTTACAGTTAACATAAGTTTATTCATTTCTTCTCTATTATTTACAAAAACATAAGGATGTAAATCTTGCATAACAAATAAAGGTTGAATTTTATAATCTTTCAAAAAATCAAGTAAAATTAATAAATCATGATATTCTTCATTTTGGGCTAAGGACGGAAGTGTAATACCAAAAGGGAAATTTCCTTTATCTATTTCTGGTTGAATTATATTTGTAAAATATTCATCATTTATTCCATAAATATTATTTGTTACTGGAAGAGTATTTTTAGCAGCTTCAATTTTTAAATTATCATAATCAAGTATTGGATTTTGATACTTTACAAGCTCTGAGTCTGGATCTTTATTATCAAAATTTTGAATTATTATTTTTTTAATCTCATCATTTAAATAATCATCTTTTATTATATCATAAGCATATTCATATATAAAATTTGGATTTTTAATATATGCAATATTATTTTTAATATAATCACTAACAAAAATTTTATATTTGTCATCTGATTCACTTTGGAAATAAAGTTTATTCATCATTCCCGGATACATATATTCCAAAAATTTTGGCATAGTTAAACCATTATCACTAGAACCACTAAACCAACTAGGAGATAAAAGTACTACTACTCTTGCATTTTGTCTTACTTTTTCGTTATCACAGGCTGCCAATTGGGACATTATTACAAAGTCTTGTTGTCCTTCATTTCCTTGAGCTCTTAATGGTAATTTTAAATCTTTGTTAAAATAATTTTGAGGTAAAAATTTTAGGTCTGGATATATCACTAATTCGGAAGAACCAAAAACTATAATTTTACCACTTTCTAAGTCGTCTTGTAGACTAGTAGTTTTTTGTAATGAATCTTGTAAAGGAATTGCATAATAATTTAAAATTTGATTTTTACTAATATAAAGTAGTGATATAACAACTACTAATGCTATAAAAAAAGCGTAAATATTTACAAAAAATTTATTCACTTATCCTGCTCTTTATATAAGTAGTTAACTTGTTTATACTATCAAAATTACTTTCAATAATATCTCTAACATCAATTTTTATACTAAACTCTTCTTCTAACATCATTGCTAAATCAACTGTTCCCATACTATCAATCAAATTTGAAGTATATAAAGGGTCATCATTTCCAACTTCTTTAAATATAATTTCTTCCACTAGTGGTTTTATTCTTTTTGTTATTTCCATTGTTTCCCCTTATTGTTTTCTAAAGCTTAGTATATAAAAATTAATCTTCTGTTGCTTCATGAATAGCCTTTTTTGTCGAATCATAAGCCTTTCCTGAAGTGTCTTTAGTAACTTTCCACGCATCGTTACTATCTTTTTTAATTCCCATCCAAGTTGCACATCCTTGAAATGAAATTATAAGAATAATTAATAAAGCAATTTTTATCATTACTTAATACTCCTTAAAAAATTAAATTTCATATGAAGTTATAGCATAATTTTGGAGATTTTATTAATAAGAGTTTAGATATAATCGCAAAAAAAATTTAGGACAATTATGAGTGAACAAATAGAAACATCTTTATGCCATATTTCAAAATTTGCACCCTTTGATGATGTTAGTGGAGCTTCACATTTTCCAATTTATAATACTGGAACATTTGATTTAAAAAAACAAACTGGTGATAAGATTTATGATTATACAAGAAGTGACAATCCAACTAGAGAGGTTTTAGAAAATCTATTTACTCATGTTGAAAATGGGGCTGGTTGCGTTTGTACTCATACAGGAATTGCTTGTGTATCTTTATTATTTGAAACTGTTTTAAAAGCAAATTCTCATATTTTAGTAGAAGCCGATTGTTATGGTGGAACATTTAGACTTTTAAAAATCTTTAAAGAAAAATATAATATTACAGTTCATTTTGCGAACTTTTTAGATTTTGAAATGTTAGAACATATTTTAACAATAAATCCAATTGATTTAGTTTTATGTGAAAGCCCAACAAATCCTGGACTTAAAATAATTGATTTAGAAGCTGTTGCAAACCTTTCCCATAAATATAATGCTTTATTTGCAGTTGATAATTCACTTGCAACATTTATTTCTCAAAGACCTTTAGATTTAGGTGCTGATTTTTCGCTCTTTTCAACTACAAAATATATTTCAGGTCATGGAGCTGTTGTAGCAGGTGCAATTGTTGCCGCGACAAAAGAATTATCACAACAAATTCACTATTATGCAAATGCACATGGAAGAAGTCAAAATCCTATGGATGTATATTTAATAAGTCTTGGAATTCCAACTTTAAAAATCAGAATGATTGAACATGAAAAAAACTCTATTTTTATAGCAAAATATTTAGAAAAACAATCATATATAAAAAGTGTAACTCATCCAGCATTAGAGTCTCATCCTCAATATGATTTAGCAAAAAAACAAATGAAATATATACCAGGTCTTTTTTGCGTTAATTTCATAAGTGTAGAATTAGCTGAAAAATTCATAGAAAATACAAAAATATTTGGTGAAAAATGCTCTTTTGGAAGTCCTGATAGTAGAGTTGAAATTCCTGCAAAAATTTCTCATGCAAGTTTTTCAAAAGAAGAATTAGCGGCAATTGGAATAAGTGATAGTACGGTTAGATTTTCTATTGGATTAGAGAGTGTAGAAGATTTAATAAAAGATATAGAACAAGCTGTAAAGTAGAAAACAAAAAATGAAAGAAAGTATTTTTAATTTTATTCCTTGTGGTCAAACGCTACCTTTAAATAATATACACGCAGTTTCTGTATCTATGCCATCTTTACAGGATGTCATAGATTACGAAGAACAAACTCCACAAATTTTAGAAAAAATAAAAAGTGCATATCCACGATTTGTTATGCACCCTTATTTAAAACTTTTAGCAAGTCATATAAAAGAGAAATATAAAATCTCAAATGCTTACGAAGTTGTTCTTTTAAGTTCTCAAAAAGCTGTTGAAGTTGTAAGTAATAAATATTTTATTCATAATAAAATAGAAATAAATGAACCTTTTGGAGTTATTTTAGTTCAAAATGGAACCACACAACTAAACAAAGTTTTAAAATTTATTCAACATGTTGGATATAACTTATCTTCAAGATTGGCAGAAGATTATTTATTTGATATTGGATTATTAAAAGTTAAACATCAAGAAGAGTTAGATGATAAAGAAATTGCTTTTGATAATGTAATTTTTTCACTCTCAAGTGCTTATAATC
>JAIELU010000163.1 GCA_019752775.1 Campylobacterales bacterium
GCGTACACTGGAGTCAACATAACACCAAGAATAGGATAAAAAACACCTGCTGCTAGAGGAATACCACCTATATTATAAATAAAAGCCCAAAATAAATTTTGTTTAATAATTTTCATTGATTCAATTGATAAGTTTATACTTTTTAATACGGCTTTTAGCTCATTGTTTATTAAAATAATATCTCCTGCATCTTTTGTAATATCAGAACCAGAATTTAAAGTAATTCCAATATCTGCTTGTTTAATTGAAGGTGAATCATTTATACCATCTCCTACAAACATTACTTTTGCATCTTTTTGAAGTTCTATTATTACTTTATATTTTTCATCTGGAAGAACTTGAGAATATACTTTATCTATATTTAGTTTTTTGGCAACATAATTTGCTGTAATTTCATTATCTCCTGTTAATAATATAGGAATAATATTTTTTGCTTTTAAATCAGCAATTAACTCTTTTGCACCATTTTTTATACTATCTTCTAAAGCAAAAACAGCTATACATTCTTTTTCTATAGATGCTAAAATAACTCCTGCTCCCTCTTTTAGAGAGTTATTATAAAAATCTAAATATTTATTATCTAATTTAATACTATTATTTTTAAAAAAAGATAAAGAACCAATCAGTACCATTTTATTTTCATAAATTGCACTAATACCAAGTCCAGGTACAAGTTTTATATCTTCGAGTTCAATATTTAATGGTATATCTTTATTTTTTGCAAAATCTACTATTGCTTTTGAAATAGGATGTTCACTTTTAGTTTCTAAAGAAGCTAAAATATCTAAATATTTTTCTTCATAAATAGCATCTTTAACACTTATAATTCCACTTGTTAAAGTTCCAGTTTTATCAAATACTGCGTATTTTATATCTTTTATAATTTCTAATATTTCAGGATTTCGTATTAGAATTCCTTCTTGTGCAGCTTTTCCAACAGAACTTACTATTGCAATAGGAGTTGCAAGTCCCAAAGCACAAGGACAAGAAATTATTAAAACAGAAATTGAAGCTAATATAGCATTAAGAGCATCACCAACTATAAAATACCAAGCTAAAAAAGTGAGTATAGAGATAACAATAACAATAGGAACAAAAATATTTGCAACATTATCAGCAAATCTACTTATAGGAAGTTTTTTACTTTGAGCTGTACTTAACAGTGCAACTATTTTTGATAAAGTTGTATCTTTTGATTCTCTTAAAACTACTACTTCTATAATTCCATTTGTATTTAAAGTTCCAGAAATTACTTCATCTCCAATAGTTTTATAAATAGGCATATATTCACCTGTAATCATAGATGTATCAATATCTGCACTACCTTTTACAATAACTGCATCAGTTGATATTTTTTCACCTGTTTTTATTAGAACTTTATCACCTATTTTGAGTTGTGTTGCTAAAATAGTTTTAAAACTGCCATCTTTGGAAATAAGTGTTGCATTTAAAGGAGCTAAGTCCATAAGTTTTTTTAAGAAATCAGTAGCTTTTGCTTTTGAACGCTCTTCAAGTAATCGTCCTAAAAGAATAAAACTAATTATAACAGCAGCACCATCAAAATATAAAAATCTTAGATTTTCAGGAAATAATGAAGGGAAAAATACTACAAAAACAGAGTAAAAATATGCAGCACTAGTTCCTAGTGCAACTAAAACATTCATATCATAATTTTTATTACTAATAGCCTTATATGCTAGAGTATAAAATCTTCTTCCTGAATAAAATTGAATAACAGTTGCAAGTGAAAACATAATATATTGATTGTTTAGCAAATTTTGAAGAGGAAATAACATAAAATAAAGTATTATGATTGTGAGTGAGATACTTATAAAGAAATTATATTTTAGTTTATTGTAAGCAATTAATTTAGACTTTTCTAAAGCTTTTAAATCTTCTTCAACTCCATAGCCTAGCTTTCTGATTTTATTGAACAATGCTTCTTTATCTAAAAGTTTATTTTCAATTTCAAATTCACCTTCATTTGAAGCAAAACTTACTTTTGAAGAGAGTAAGCCATCAAGTTTATTGACAGCTTTCTCAATTCCATTTGAACAATTTACACAAGTCATTCCCGAAATATTTATTTTTATGATTTCTTTTGACATTTTTAATCCTTGAATAACTTATATATTTTAATTGTCTATTATTTCAAATCCTAGTTCTTGCATTTCTTTTTTAAATGTAACTTCTTGTTCTTCTGTTAAGATTTCAAGAGTAACTTCTCTTGGTGAAGTATTTAAATTTACTTCAATCTCTCCAAAACTATCTTCTAACGAACCTTTAATAAGATTTACACAGCTCTTACAAGAGATGTTATTTGCTTTAAATGTTTTTTTCATGTTTTTATTTATGACCCATTTTCTTCATTTCTTCATCACTCATACCATTTTTAGTTTTTTCATTAGCCATATCTTGATGCATTTTTTTCATCTCTTCAGTAGTCATACTATCTAATTTTTCATGGTTTTTTTTCATCTCTTCATCGTTCATGCCATTCATTTTATCATGCATTTTTTTCATTTCTTCATCAGTCATACCATTCATATTCATATGGTTCATCATTTTTCCTTCATGCATGTGGTCACCCATATGAGTAGCTTGTTGAGTTGTAGATTTATTAGCTTCAGCTGCATATAATGCACTACTTACAAATAACCCTAAACCTAATAATACTGTTGATAACTTTTTCATTTTAAATCCTTTTTTATTTTATTCGTAATTATATTTTTATTATGAGGAATCTATGTGGAGTAATTATTCTTAAAACCAGAATCTCACACCAACTACTGCATATACTTCATCTAATGATGAAATATCATTTGTATTGCCTAAATTTTTATTCCATTCAACTCCTATATAAGGTGCGAATTCTCTTGTAATTTCATATCTTAATCTTGTACCTATTGTAATATTTGAGAATCCGCTTCCAATACCCATTTCTTCATTATCTTTTGTATAAGCAGATAATTGGATACTTGGAGTTAATATAAGTTTTTGTGTTAATAATGCATCGTATTCAGCTTGAGTTTTTAATCCAACATTTCCATCTTCACCTAATAAAAGAGTAGTTCTTGTTTCAAAGAAATATTGAGATAATCCTTGTAATCCTATAATACCCCAAGTTTGATGAGCTTCATTATTCTTATCATAACCAATACCTACTTGAGCATCCCAAAAAGGAGAAATTGCTCGTGAATAAACTAATTGGTTTTCACTATTTGCAGATTCATTTTTAACTTTCTCGCCTTCTGAATAAATATAAATCTTATTTATATCATATCCTGCATATCCATATACATCCCAAGTAGTAGCTTTCTCATCACTAAATTGATATTCAAGTTTATCTACAACTAAAGAACTTCTAAAAATATCTCCTTCACCTTCCATTGCAAAACTATTTGTTGTAATAAATCCCAATAAAGATGTTGCTAATAATAATTTTTTCATAATAAAACTCCTTTTAAGATACTATTACTTTTCTAAACATATCAGTCATATGATAAAGTAAATGACAATGATAAGCCCAAGAACCTTTTGCATCTACATTTACTCTAAAACTTATTTTTGAACCTGGTTGTACAACAATTGTATGTTTTCTCGGTAAATAATTGTCATCACCTGTTTCTAAATCACTCCACATACCATGTAAATGCATAGGATGATTCATCATCGTGTCATTAATATATGTTATTCTTAATCTTTCTCCATATTTGAACTCTAAAGGTTTTGCATTTTTATAAGTTATACCATTAATAGACCACATATATCTTTCCATATTTCCTGTAAGTCTTAAAATTATCTCTCTATCAGGATATTTATCATTAGTTGTAGGAGTTAATGATTTTAAATCTGCGTATGTTAAAACTCTTCTTCCATTATTTCTAAGTCCTACTCCTGGGTCACTAAGTCTATATTGTGGATTCATTGCTACTGCATCTACTTGAACACCTGTTGATTCTTCAAGTTTAGTAATTGGTATTTCTTTTTTCTGATTACTATTCATAGTTGACATATCATGTCCCATCATAGAATGATTCATTATAGGTTTTGGTTTTTCCATACTAGACATATCCATTCCTGCTCCACATTTCATAGCACTTTCTTGTTTAGCAGTTTTTTGAGTTTCCATAGTCGACATATCATGTTCTGAATTATTATCACTAGTCCCTCCCATACCCATATCTGCATGTGTTAATATTGGGAATGCATCCATTTGTGGAGTTTGAGCAATTACTTTTTCATCAAAAGTTAAAGCTCCAAGAGCATATCCACTTCTATCAATACTTTGAGCAAAAATTGAATAAGCTTTATTTACTTCAGGTTCTACTATTACATCATAAGTTTCAGCAACTCCTATTCTAAATTCATCAACAGTTACGGGTTGAATATTATTCCCATCCGCTGCAACCACTGTCATTTTAAGACCAGGAATTCTTACATCAAAAAATGTCATAGCTGCACTATTTATAAATCTTAATCTAATTTTCTCACCATCTTTAAATAATGCTTTAAACCCTGTAGCTGGATTTTCGCCATTCATTAAATATGTATATGTATATCCTGATACATCTGAAATATCTCTATCTGTCATTTTCATTTCATTCCACATTTTTCTTTCACTAAATGCTTCAAAGAAACCTTTTTCTTTTACTTCATCAATAAAATCACCAACTGTTCGTTGTTTGAAGTTATAATAAGAAGAAGAAAGTTTAATTTTTCTGTAAACTGAAGATGGTTTTTCATCTGACCAATCTGATAATGAGATTACATATTCTCTATCATATTCATATGGGTCTTTTATTTTTGGTTCAATTATAATTGCTCCAAAAACACCTTCTTGCTCTTGAAAACCAGAGTGTGAATGATACCAATAAGTTCCACTTTGAAGTATTGGAAATTTATAAGTAAAAGTTTCTCCTGGTTTAATACCATTAAAATTGCTAAATCCTGGAACACCATCCATAGAAGCAGGTAAAATAATTCCATGCCAATGAATAGAAGTATCTTCATTAAGATTATTAGTGACATTTATTGTAACTGTGTCACCTTCTTTCCATCTAAGAGTCGGACCACTTAACATTCCATTTACTGTTTTTGCAATACTTGGATTGCCAGTAATATTTACTGCTATTTTTTCAATGCTTAAATTAAATGTATTTCCACTTAATTCAATCGTTTTTCCGCGAGTTGAAATTTTAGAATTTGCACTTAATGTTATAGGCATAGAAGCAATTATACTTGTTGCTAAAACGCCTTTTACAAATGTTCTTCTGTTCATATTATTCATAAGAAATTCCTTTTTTATTCATATTGAAGATATTACTATTTATATAAGGAATGAATGTGTAGAAAAATTTTATAAATAGCTAAAAATCTAATTATTTAGTTTATTTAAAAAACATTCCACCCATCATAAAACACCCTGTAAACAAAGTACTTATTAAAAATAAACTAATACTCATTTTTAATATATTTATTTTTTTCATTATTTTTTCCTTTTATGTATTTTAATTAAAATAATCTATATGTATGATACTACTATTTGTGAGGAATGAATGTGTAAAAAATTTTATATCTAGGTAGGGTTAATAAAAATACCTTCAAGAAATATTTTGAAGGTATCTTATAAAAAATTAAGGATTTAATTTAAATTAAAACTTCCTCTTTTTGTTTGTGTTACACCAACATTATGACTAAAAGTTAAAATATAATTATATGAACCTTTTTGTGGAAGATTTACATTAAATACATATTCTCCATTCTTATTTGTATTTGCACCTTTATAATCAATAGAAGTTTTATCTGGTGCCAAAACAGTTAGTTTTGTATTTAAATCATTATGAGAATGACCTTTATGTGTAAAATTTACATTTATATCATTATTGCCTTGTTTTAATTCTGTTGCAGGTTTTATAATTACTCTATAGTCCTTAATATATCCTGGACTGTGAATAGTATTTGATACATCTTGTGCATATACACTTCCAATAACTAAACCTAATCCCAAAATTACTTTTTGTAAAACTTTCATTTTCTATCCTTTAATTTTTTATATGTGTAATTGTAATAATCTAATAAGGAGAGAATGTGGAACTTATAAATTTATATTTCAACGAGAAATGATTTTTAGAGTTAATGTTGTATAAAAGTGAGAGAAGATGATTTATAGGTCTATTCTATAAGCTTTGGCATATCAAATTAAGCTATATTTAAGATGCGTGTCGCTTTTAGTACCTTTATGTAAATGTAGCCGTGCGACAAGAAGTCGCTTAATTTGATGTCGGTTAAGCATCGATAAAACATTCTGTTGGTTTTCTCCCTATTTGTTGGTGCATTACTGGTAACGGTAGTGTGTTAAGCAACAAAGACAAGATTTGATAAATTTTAAATGCAATAGAATTTATAGATTGGGAAATTGGATATGGTTAAGAGATTGAACCATTGTTTGACGCTCCGTCAGGGCAAGACAGTGAAACTGCATTGATACACTGTAACCAAAAGGTATAGGGTTAGGATATGGTGTTGGGTCACATACCATACACAGACAATAAAACCCTCGGAGTATAGATGGAACCTAAGTCCAAAGCTAAACAAATTAAGCGGAACTTGGTAAGCCCAATAGGTTGTTATTGTTGAGAGTTCATTTACTTGGAATAATAACAAACTTTTTCGCAAGAAGAAGCGATAATCTAGTGGGTATAGGAGATAAGAGAAAGCGAATGGCTGTATGTAATGTATGGCATAGAGGTTCAAACTTTGCCTCATATCGAAAGATAGCAGACTTCTTATTGGTGCTGATGTCAAGGACATTTGTAGTAATTAATTTTTAAAATAGAAAGGTATAAAGTGATAGAAGCTGATAAAAAAGTTATCACCCACATAAACTGGCTAGCCGTTGATTTTGATATTGTAGAGCAGTCAGTAAAGATATTACAGAATCGAATTGTAAAAGCTAAATTAGCGAGTAGGTCACGAATGGTAAAGAAACTCCAATCGCTACTTGTGAAATCTTTGAATGCTAGGATACTAGCAGTAAAAAGAGTGAGTGAAAATAAAGGTAAAAATACAGCTGGTGTTGATGGAAAACTTCTTGATACAAATATAAAGAAAAGCAAATATGTTGCTGATTTGAAAATAAAATTACCTGATTATAAATCTATGCCACTCAAACGGATAGAGATTCCTAAAAAGAATGGTAAGTTAAGACCCCTTGGGATTCCAACAATGTTTGATAGAAGTATTCAAGCTCTTTACAAACTAGCACTTGAACCCATAGCTGAAGTAGTAGCAGATAAAAACTCTTATGGGTTTCGTCCAAAAAGAAGCACTCAAGATGCTATGAAACAAGTATGGCTTTGTACATCTAAGAAAAATGGTGGCGAGTGGATATTGGAAGCCGATATCAAAGGGTGCTTTGACAATATAAGCCATCAATGGATGTATGACAATATCCCTCTTGATAATCGACTTCTAAAACAATGGCTCAAATCTGGATTTATTAAAGATGATACTTTGTTTCCTACAGACGCTGGAACACCACAAGGGGGAATTATATCTCCGATACTAGCTAATATGGTACTTGATGGAATTGAAGATATTGTCAAAAACCATAAAGCAAGATTTCAAAAGATGGTAAATGGTGTTATTATATATCGGCACACAAATCGTCTGAATTTTATCCGTTATGCTGATGACTTCGTCATTACAGGAAGAACACCAGAAGATTTGCGGTTGGTACAAAAAGATATTGAAAAGTTCTTAAACATTAGAGGACTAGAATTATCCAAAGAGAAAACACATATTACCAATATCAGAGATGGGTTTGATTTTCTAGGCTTTAATTTTAGGAAATATCCTAATGATAAAGTGATAGTCACACCAACAAAAGATGGGATTAAATCTTTTAAATCCAAAATCAAAGAGATTTTCAAAAAGTACAACTCATCAAGCTTAACTATGCTTATAACAAAACTCAATCCACTTTTAAGAGGTTGGGCAAATTATTATAGGTTTGTAAACTCAAAAGTAATATTTAGTAAATTAGATAGTTATATTTGGCGAAAATCTCTTAATTGGATGAAAAGAATCCATCAAAGAAGGGAAACTAAGAAATACTATAAACAATATTTCAAGCCATTTCCAAATTACAAATCAGATGTATTATCAGATGGAAGACAGTTTGTTTACAGACTCTCTACACTTCCACTCAAAGAATTTATAAAAATTAAAAGTGAAGCTAATCCATATGATACATCGTTTGATGATTATTTTATTAAACGATATTTTACCCTCAAAAACCTCACAAAGAAAATTTAGCTCAGTGCTTGAGCCGTATGCGGTGAAAGTCGCAAGTACGGTTCTTAGGGGAGAATGTCACTGTGAAGTGATGTTCTTACCCGACATAATTCAGACGTTTTAGTCAATCAAATAACAACATTAAATAAATTTAAAATAAAAGAGAAAATAGCTAAATTAACCCAAGAAGAATATGATTTAGTTATAGATGCACTTTGTAAAAATTTTAGATAGGAACTCTTGTAATGTTAATTGGATATGCTAGGGTTTCAACAACAGATCAAAATCTAACATTTCAAAAAGATGCTTTAGAAAAAGCTGGATGTGAAAGAATTTATGAAGATGAACTAAGTGGTACAAAAGATAATCGTCCAGGTCTTTTAAAAGCTCTTGAGATGCTAAGAGAAAATGATACTTTAGTTGTATGGAAACTTGATAGATTAGGAAGAAGTGTAAAAAGTCTAATTGAACTTGTTAGTGAACTGAATTCTAA
>JAIELU010000029.1 GCA_019752775.1 Campylobacterales bacterium
ATTTTTTCTTTTAGTGGTAAAAGTTGAAGCATATCTTTTTGCTTTTTAAGTTCTCTTATTGGATTTTGCCCACTTGTTACAACTTCTATTTTTTCATTAAAGATTTTTGCTAAATTTTCAAAGTGGTCTAAAAGGTTTGTTTTCCCTTCTTTATCACCAACTGGATCTAAATCAAATATTTTAGTTTTTATTTTTAATTGGCTTGAAATATCAAATACAATTGGAGATATTTGTTCATAAGAATTTGTATCATTTAAAATAATTACTGTTCTTTTTACTGCTTTCAAATTCTCTTTTCCAAATTTAAAAATTGGAATTTTTAAATCTAATACACTTTGAATATTTTCTTTATTTTTGAACATTTCAGGAGTTAACATAATCATACCAATATTATTTTTTCTAAAATCTTCTTTTATTATTTTACTAAAACCTTTATTTCCATAATCAATTAATAAAATAATTGAGGGAAAATGTCTTAACTCGTCTTTTATAAAATCCATAATTTGCACAGTTGTGGGTCTTGTAATTCTAACAATCAAAAGACTATTTTTTAGTTTTTGATTTAGATATTTTGCTTCATCTATTACTTTTTTTACACTTTCATCATTTTGCAAATAAAGGTCTAAATATAAATAAATATTTTTCCCAAATGGCATTGGAAATTGCCCTTGTGTTTTTCCAATTACATTATAAACATGCATTAAAACATCAGGTTTTCCAATAACTAATATTACATCATTTGGTTTCAAAACTAAAGATGGTTTTATCGTAATCATTTTTTGATTTCTATAAAGCCCAAATATTTTCCATTCTTTTTGCTCAATTGAACCTATATATCTATAAGCATAAGCACTTCCAAATGGAATTCTTATTTCCATAATTTCACCTTGTCTTAATCCAATATTTTGGGCTAAAACAGGAACATTTGGAAGTTTTTCAACCATTCCATTTGCTAAAACTTCAATTCCTCTATAAATACGAACTAAAGGGTCATTTACTTTCATTCCCCAATAATCTAGAACTGTCATTTGAAGGTTTTTTGTATGGTCTCTAATATTTTTTATAACATTTAACATTTCATCTTTTGAATTTAGAGCAATTAAAACTTCTGTATGTATATCTTTATCTAAAACCATAGCAAGTTTTGAATTTGAAGTTGGGTCAAATTTATAAAAAGTAAAATTTGAGGGTTTTTGAACTGGTAAAATTAAGTCGCTCATATATATTACATCGTAACTATTGTCAACTGTATTTGCTTCAATAATTCTCTGCATTAATTTTTTTGCAACAATACCATCAAGGATAATTAATATTTTTTTCATGGGCGCAATTATATCTTAAAAAAATTAATTGTAGATTTTAAAGATACATCAATTAAGAGCTATAATCTTACTTTAGCTATAATAAGATTATCAAAAAAAAAGGTTTTATTATTTATGGAATTTACAATTGACGCTACATCAAACAAAGCTCGTGCGTGTACAATCAAAACAGCTCACAGCACAATACAAACTCCCGTTTTTATGCCAGTTGGAACACAAGGAACTGTAAAAGCCCTTGATGCAAATGATATGTTAGAACTGGGAGCTAAAATCATACTTGGAAATACTTATCACTTATATTTAAGACCTGGAGGTAAACTTATAAAAAAGTTTGGTGGACTTCATGGTTTTTCAAAATTTCCTAACTCATTTTTAACAGATTCAGGTGGTTTTCAAGCATTTTCTTTAAGTTCAAATTCAAAGCCAGATGAAAATGGAATAATGTTTAAGTCTCATATTGATGGAAGCAAACACTACTTTACACCAAAAAGTGTACTTGACACTCAATATGATTTAAACTCAGATATTATGATGATTTTAGACGATTTAGTAGCACTTCCTAACACTCAAGAAAGAATCGCTAAATCAATTGAACGAACTACAAAATGGGCAAAAGAAGCAATTGAATATCATATGGAACAAAAAGCAAATGGTATTGGAGTACATCAAAATATCTTTGCAATTATTCAAGGTGGAACTGACAAAAACTTCAGAAAACAAAGTGCGGAACAACTTTGCGCTTTAACTGATTTTGACGGTTTTGCAATTGGTGGATTAAGTGTTGGTGAACCAAATGCTGATATGTATGAAACTGTTGAGTGGACTACACAATTTATGCCAAAAGATAAACCAAGATATTTAATGGGTGTTGGAACTCCTGAAGATTTAATAGAAAATATCGAGCGTGGTGTTGATATGTTTGACTGTGTTATGCCCACAAGAAATGCAAGAAATGGAACATTATTTACTACTTTTGGAAGATTAAATATTAAAAAAGCAGATTTTAAAGATGATATGACGCCAATTGATGAAGCGTGTGATTGTTATACTTGTAAAAACTTTTCAAAAGCATATTTAAATCATCTTTACAGAGCAAAAGAAATTACATATTTTAGACTTGGTTCTATTCACAATATTCATTACTATTTATCGTTGATGAAAGAAGCACGAACTGCTATTTTAAATAATAATTGGGATGAATTTAAAAAAGAGTTTTACGCTAAAAGAAGCAAATAAACTCTTTTTGGCTAAAATTAAAAATATTAAAAATAAGGATAATTTATGACTGTTGATGATAAGTTAATTGCAAAATTAGCAAAACTTTCAAGTTTAGAAATTGATGATACAAGAAAAGAAACACTAAAAACAGAATTAGCTGATATTATAAACTTTGTTGATAACTTAAGAGAAATTGATGTTTCAGGAATAGAAGCTACATTTAGTACAATTGAGGGTGGAACGCCTTTAAGAGAAGATGTTTCAAATCAAAATTTAGAACTTTCGACTCACATCTTAAAGCATGCTCCAAAAAGTGAAGATGGTTATTTTATAGTTCCAAAAATTATTGAATAAAAGACAAATTATGATTATAGTTTATGGAATAAAAACTTGTGGAAGTGTTAGAAATGCTTTGAAATTTTTCAAAGATAATAATATCGAAGTTGAATTTTTTGACTTTAAAAAAGAGACTCCAACAAGTTATAAAATCAAAGATTGGACTTCAAAAGCTGATATAAATCTACTTTTTAACTCAAAAGGCACAAAATATAAAACTCTAAATCTAAAAGAATTAAATCTTGATTCAAATGGGAAATATGAGTGGTTATGTAAAGAACCGATGCTTTTTAAAAGACCTGTTGTTGAATTTGATGACAAGTTGATAGTTGCATGGGATGAAGAAGTTTATAAAAATACTTTTTTATAGAGTAGAATTTTTCTACTCTTTAGTTAGAACTTATACGCTACATTAAAATAGTTAGCAAAGCCTGTTGTATCTGTTTCTTTACCATTTAAATTTTCTGCATCTTTCCATTGAGTCATATTTTTGTAAGCTTTTAATCCATATCCTACTAACCATTTCTTATCATGAATCCAAAACCCTAAATAAGATTGTAATGAATCACTTGTTCTATACTGTTTTTCAAAATTTGTATTGTCTAAATCACTGCCAAATTCATAATCTATATAACCTTGAAAAGATAAAAATCTATTTTGCGTAAAATGATAAATAGGCTTAAACCAATTTATGTGAGCTACATATCCATCAAAACTATTTTCATTACTTGCACCATAATTTTCTTCTACAAATCTAGTATAAAAATTCACTCCACTTTTACCAAGCCATGGAATATCAATATCACTTCCCAGTCCCATCCAAATAATTTTTAAACCTTTATCATCACCAGGTGTTGGATCTGCATAATAAATATCAAAAGCAAAAAATAACTCTTTTAAAGCTCCATAAGAAAAATCTTTATTTAATAAATAATCTATCGAAATTCTAGGTTCAATATCTACAAAAAAATTATTATCCCCATGCTTATCACTATTTGAACTATTTAAAGCATCAATAAAATCTATATAACCATATAAATCAAACCATTCATATCTTCCACCAAATTCAAACTCTACATAAGTATCATCAAAAGCAAATGGTCCACCTCTTTGATTTTCACCTTTATAAAGATGTAAATTAGCCCATTGAGAGTTTGTAATGGAATTAATATCATTTGCAAAGGTATTAATTCCACAAAATAGAACAAAAAATAAAATAGCTAATTTAAAGGTTAGCTTTTTCACTTAAACTAAGTCTTTTCTAGCTTCTTTTAAAGTATTTGCTATCATAAATGATAATTCTAAAGCTTGATCAGCATTTAATCTTGGATCACATTGAGTATGGTATCTACTGCTTAGTCCCTCTTGTGTAATTGCAGAAGATGCACTTCCTGTACATTCTGTTACATTTTGCCCCGTCATTTCCAAGTGAATTCCACCGGCATATGTTCCCTCTGCATTATGAATTTGGAAAAACTGTTTTACTTCACTTAAAATTGCTTCAAAATCTCTTGTTTTATAACCATTATCTGCTTTAATCGTATTTCCATGCATTGGATCACACGACCATAATACATTTTTACCTTCAGCTTTTACTTTTTGTAAAAGTTTTGGGAAGAAATCTCCTACTTTATTGGCACCCATTCTAACGATTAGGTTTAATCTTCCTGCTTCGTTATTTGGATTTAGGGCATCAATTAATTGAATTAATTCATCTTCTTTCATAGAAGGACCAACTTTGCATCCTATTGGATTGTTTATTCCTCTAAAATATTCAATATGAGCATCTCTTAAATCTCTTGTTCTATCTCCTATCCATAACATATGAGCAGCACAATTAAACCAATTTCCTGTTATTGAATCTCTTCTTGTTAATGCTTGTTCATAGTTTAATAATAATGCTTCATGTGAAGTAAATAATGTTGTTTGGTTTAATTGAGGAGTGTTTTCACTTGTAATTCCACAAGCTTTCATAAATGTTAAACTCTCAGATATTTTATTCGCAAGTTCTTCATATTTTGCACCTAAATAATTATCTTTTACAAAATCTAAATTCCATAAATGAACTTGATTTAAATCAGCCATTCCACCTCTTGAAAATGCTCTTAAAAGATTCATAGTCGCAGCACTTTGATTGTATGCTTTTAATAATTTTTTAGCTCTTGGGTTTCTTGCTTTTTCTGTAAATTCAATATCATTTATAATATCTCCTCTATATGAAGGTAATGATATTCCATCTATTTCTTCAAAGTCTGTACTTCTAGGTTTCGCAAATTGACCAGCAACTCGTCCTACTTTTACAACTGGACAACCACCAGAAAATGTCAATACTACGGCCATTTGCATCATTACTTTAAATAAATCTTTAATATTTGTTGCATTGAATGAAGCAAAAGATTCAGCACAATCTCCACCTTGAAGTAAAAATGCTTTTCCATTTACTACATCAGCTAATTGTTTTTTTAAATTTAGGGCTTCCCCTGCAAAAATCAAAGGAGGATAAGAAGCTAGTTCGCTTTCTACTTTTTTTAGTTTCTCTAAATCATTATAAGTAGGTTGTTGTTTTATTGGAAAATCTCTCCAAGAACTTGGATTCCAGTTATTCATTTTTAATCTGCCTTTTAATATATTTTATTTAATTATTTAGATTTTATCTAAATAATTCTTAAGGAGTTAAGCCTGAAAAGTTATTGATTTGTAATAAAAAGAAGAGATAAAATTATAATGTAGTAATAATTTATTAACTACATTATAATTTTTAGAAGATTAATGAATTAGTTTTGAAAGTAAATCTTTAAATGAAACTTTAAAAGCTTCAATTCCATCAACTAATAGTTTTGAACAAATATCATCAATTTTAATGCCTTTTGATTTTAAAGTTTCCAAATATTTATCACATGCACTTTCACTCATAATTGACGCTGGATTTTTAGAACCATCTTTAACCCAATCTTCAATTGTAGCAAGTGGTGCTGTATTTATTGAATTTGGAAAAATTAAATTATCTACATAATAACTAGGACTTAATTCATCTCCTTTTACACCTGTTGAAGCAAAAAGAGTTCTAATATTTAGATTTCCAAATTTATTGATTTCATGATAGCATTTTGTTGCGTTTATGATTCCAAGTTTTGAAGTTTCCAAACCTTTTATTTTTAAATCATTATCAGCTAATCTATCCAATCTTGAAACAAATACAGAAACGACAGCTTTTATATCTTTATTTGAATCTTTAATTCCCTCATCTAAAGCTTGTGTACATTTAATAGCTTGTTCTGGGGAAAAAATAAGTGTAGCATTAACATTTATTCCTTTTGATGTTAATTCTCTCATTGCAATGTATCCAGCTTCAGTTGCTGGAACTTTTATCATTACATTTTCAGAATTTATCATTGAATAAAGTCTAACTCCCTCTTCAATAGTTCCTGCTGCATTATCACATAAAAGTGGGTCAACTTCAATAGAAATAAATCCATCGTCAGCATCATTTTTATGTAAATCACTTAATAAAAAAGCTGCTCTTTTAATATCTGTTAGAGCTAACTCTTCATAAATAGTTTTTGCATTATTCGCTTGTAACATATCAAGTTGTTGTTTGTATGCTAATGAATTTGTAATTGATGATTCAAATATTGCAGGATTTGAAGTAGCACCTTGAATATATTTCTTTTTTATAATCTCTTTAAATCTTGTTTCTAAAAAATCTCTTTCAATAAAATCACACCATAAAGAGAAATTAATATCTTCTTTTAAACTCATACTTAAGCCTTTATATAATCTAAAATTTTTGTTAAATCTTTTGTATCAATAATAATATTTGCTTCTTTCTTAAGAACTTCTCTTGCGCAAAAAGCAACTCTTGTATCTGCATAAGCAAACATACTTAAATCATTTGCACCATCTCCACAAACTAAAGTATCAGCTCTTGTAATTCCCATTAAACCTTGAATTCTTTGAAGCATATCTCCTTTTGAATATCCAAACATCATATCTCCACCAACAAGACCTGTTAAAAGACCATCTTTTTCATGTAAAACATTTGAAAAATCTGCATCAAGTCCTAATTTTTCACGAGCAGGAGTTGTTCCAATTCTAAAACCACCTGAAAAACAAACTACTTTATAACCCATTTTTTGAAGTGCTGGAACTAATTCCATTGCACCTGGCATTAAAGGAAGATTTGAGCAAATATCTACAACTCTTTTATACTCTAAACCCTTTAATAAGGCAACTCTTGTAGTTAAAGATTCGAAAAAATCTAATCTTCCACTCATAGCTTCCTCTGTGATTTTTGTAACTTGTTCACCAATACCTAATTCATCTGCAAGAAAGTCTATTGTTTCTCCATCCATAAGTGTTGAATCGAAATCAAAAACAGCTAATTTCATTAATTTTCCCTAGTTTTAGTCTTTTAAAGATATAATATTAACTAAATTTTACTAAATATACTAAAAGGAATATTTTCCATAATGTTTGAAACACTTATACAAAAACTTCAAGAAGATAAATTTTTAACACTTGAAACAACACCTCAACATGAACCTTCTATGCATAATATTATAGAAAGAATTAAAAAATTTAAATTACAAGATAGGGTTGATGGTTTTTCTTGTACAGATAATCCTCTTGCAAAACTAAAATATAATGCACTTTTTGCGTCATTAAAACTTCAAATGGAGTTTAAAAAACCAGTAATTGCTACTATGAGTATGAGAGATAGAAATAAAATTGCACTACAATCTGATTTAATGGCAGCAAATGATTTTGATGTAAGAGCTATTTTAGCACTTACAGGAGATCCTGCAAAAATGAGTGATCAACCACATGCAAAAGGTGTGTTTGAATCAAATTCAATTATGCTTTTAAAAATCATAAAATCATTTAATTATGGAATGGATTTTGCAGGTCGACCTTTTAAAATTGAACCTAAACAAATATTTCCATTTTCAGTTATTAATTCTTATGCAAAGAATTTTTCAAGTTTAGAAAAAAAGATGCATAATAAAATTCAAAATGGAACTTTAGGAATAATTTCTCAACCAATCTTTGATATAGATAATGCAAAAAAACTTTTAGAATCTTTTAATATTTCAAAAGAAGGGGTTGAGGGAGATAAACAAAAAGCTCAATTAATTTTTGGTTTATTTCCAGTTACGAAACTCCGAACTGCACTATTTTTATCAGCTCAAGTTCCAGGAATTCATGTTCCACAATTTTGGATTGATGCTCTTGAAGCTGCACATAATATTTCAGAAGAGGAAGAATATAAAGTAGGAATGAAATTAAGTTCTGATTTATTTAAAGAATTAAATAAACTTCACCCAAAAATTCACTTAATGACAGCAAATAGATTTGATGTAGCTGATGAGATTATTTCTTGAAATTAGCCTCAATTGATGTAGGACTTAAAAGAATCGGTGTTGCTATTTGTCTAACTTCTGACATAGTAACTCCACAAACTGCAATTTTGCGAAAAAATAGAAATCAAGCAGCACGAGATGTAAATATCTTTTTAAAAGAGTGGGAAATTGAAAAACTAATTGTTGGATTTCCAAGTGCTAGTATTGATATGCAAAATAGAATCAATCACTTTGTATCTTTGTTAGAACTAAAAATCCCTTATGAATTTTGTGAAGAGAATATGAGTTCTATTGAAGCTGAGGATTTAATCAAAGGTGAAATCAAATACAAAAGAGATGGAAGAATTGATTCCTTAGCTGCTAAAATTATTTTAGAGCGATATTTAACTAAGAAAATTTCTTAGTTAAATATTTATTCCTCAAAAGTCTTAATTGATTTTTTAAGTTCAATAATTGGAGGATTTGGTAAATTTGGATATTCTTTTTGAACAGCATTCGTAACCCATTGTGG
>JAIELU010000148.1 GCA_019752775.1 Campylobacterales bacterium
ACCAATTATTTTTGCAACGGCACATTCAGATAGTGAGTTTTTGGCAGAAGCTATAAAGTTAAGGGTTCAAGAATATATTGTAAAACCAATTGATGTTAGATATTTATTATCTTTATGTAACGATATAGTAAGCAATTTATACCAAGAATTTTTATTAAAGCAACAGCGTGAAGAACTAGAAAAATATAAAGAAATAATCAACTCAAATAATATTGTTATAAAAACAGATACTCATTTAAATATTACTTATGTAAATGAGTTATTTTGTGAAATTTCAGGTTTTAATAGTGATGAGCTAATTGGAAAAGAGTTAAAATATCTAAAATACCAAGATATGGCAAGTGATATTTATACGACTTTATATGCAAATATTTTAAACAACAAACCTTGGCAAGGAAAACTTAAAAATATAAAAAAAGATGGTACAGCTTTTACTACAGATGCTTTTGTAATTCCCACTCTTGATGAAACAGGCGATATGACAGGTGCTATTTCAATTCAAAGAGATATTACAAAAGAATTAAAGAAAAAAAGAGAACTTGTATTAGCTTTGATGAAAGAAAAAAGTGATATTTTCATACGAAGTAAAGAGGGAAATTTAGAACAAAATCAAGTAATTAATAATCTTAAACACCAGTTAGAAAAAGCTCAAATAGAAGAAACACAATATTTAAAAATTATTGATAAATATATTTATAGTAATGAAAAATTTAGATTAGAAAATAAAAATCTTAAAACAGAATTAGGATTATATAAAAAGAATTCTGATGAAAACTTAGCTTTTAAATTTTCAAAAGAAAATAGTGATTTAAGATTAGAAAATAAAAAAACAAAAGATAAATTAGCTCAACTTCAAATTGATAGTGAAAGAACAATTTCACAACAAAGAGTAAATTATGAGACTAAAATTGGTGAATTATCAGATAGAATAAATGAATTAAGTGAAAAAATAGAGACTATACAAACTGATGAAACTTTATTACAAAAGTTAGAATATTGGAAAGAAAAAGCAAAACAAGAAACAATTAAAATTGAAAATCTTGAAAAACAAATAATTGCACACGGTGATAAAAATTTTATGAATAAAATATTTGGTTAGAATAAAATTTAAGTAAATAAATCAAGAAAATCTTGATTTATTCTTCTATTTTTATAGATATAATTTTTACATCTTCTAAGGGTTTATTTCCTTCATATTTACTAGTTGTTGGAATGGCTTCAATCTTTTTAACAACATCAAAACCTTCTTTAACATAACCAAAAATCGTGTGTCTTCCATTTAACCAATAAGTTGGTACTGTTGTAATAAAAAATTGACTAGCATTTGTATTTGGACCTGCATTTGCCATTGCGAGAATTCCTGCTTTATCAAATACTGCATTTGGTGCAAACTCATCTTTGAATTTCCCACCCCAAATAGATTCTCCACCAGCACCTGTTCCTGTTGGGTCTCCACCTTGAATCATAAAGTCTTTTATAACTCTATGGAAAATAAGCCCATTGTAATAACCATTTTTTGAATGAGTTACAAAGTTTTCAACAGCTTTTGGAGCCATATCTGCTCTTAATTCAATTTTAATATTTCCTTTTGAAGTTTCAACTATTGCAGTAGGATTTGAAGCTTCTAAAAGTAAAACAAATGAAAAAAGAATAAACAATATTTTTTTCATAATAATCCTTAATTTCGTAAATTTGGGAAATAGTATATTATTTTAGGTTTAAAAAAAGATAAAAAAATGTTTTTTAGTAGAATTTAAAAAAAAAGTGTTAAAATTCAAAAAAGTGTTATAGAATGCTCTAAAAAAAGGAAAATTTATGGAAATGCCAAGTATCCCTCAACCAACATTTTTTATATTTAAATGTGAACAAGCATCACCTCCTGGAATGCCAAAACCTTCATGTGTAAATGAAAATACTAGAGATTTATTTAATCATGCTGCACAAAGTTTAATGAAAGCTGGAATAATGGGACCTGTACAAATTGTACGGACTTCATGTTTAGGAAGATGTCAAATGGGACCTATTATGCTAGTTGAGCCAGGGCATTTCATGTATTCGCATTTATCTAAGGAAAAAATAGATAAAATAGTAGAAGAACATATATTAGGTGGGAACCCTGTTGAAGAGTATTTGATACCTTCACAATATTGGGGCGAAGCTGTTAAATTAGTAAAATAAAAAGGGATTTATATATGACATTTGATATGCTATATAGCAAAATTCATAGAGCAACAGTAACTGATGCAAACTTGAATTATGTTGGCTCTATCACTATTGATGAAGATTTGATGAAAGCATCAAATTTGAGGGTTGGACAAAAAGTTGATATTGTAAATATTAATAATGGTGAAAGATTCCAAACTTATGTAATAAAAGGAAAAGCTGGTTCAAAAGACATGTGTCTTAATGGAGCAGCTGCTAGAAAAGTGGAAATTGGTGATAAAATCATTGTTATTTCTTATGCTTCTTATAATGAATCGGAACTTGAAAATTATAAACCAACAGTTGTTTTGGTTGATGAGAAAAATAATATTGAATTAATAACTCATGAACTTGTAGGAAGCGACCATGTTTGAGGGAATTGATTTGAAAAATCTAAATTTAGGTGATATGTTAAACCAGTTTCAAGATATGGCAAATAAATCAAAAGATGAAAATGCTGGTAGAATTTTTACATCAAAATCTGGCGGTGGAATGATTGAAATTTCTATAAATGGAAATTCAGAAGTAATAGATTTAAAAATTGATGATTCCCTTCTTGAAGATAAAGATTCTTTACAAATTTTATTAATTTCTTGTATGAATGATGTAATAAAACAAAGTGATGAAAATAAAAAAATGTTAGCTATGAATATGATGGGTGGATTAGGGTCTTTTGGACAAAAATAATATTATGGAAAAATTACTATCTTTATTTGAAGATTATTTATTAAATAATCTCCCTAATTCAAAAACTTTTCATCCATATTTTGAGGATGCTCTTGCTGATATGTTGAAAGCTGGGGGAAAAAGATTTAGACCAATGCTAATGTTGAGTGTTGTAAAATCTAATAAAGGTTTATTAATCCAAAATAGTTTACCAGTTGCTTTGGGTTTAGAGTTTCTACATACTTACTCACTAATTCACGATGATTTACCAGCTATGGATAATGCTGCTTTAAGAAGAGGATTTCAAACTTTACATAAAAAATACGATGAAGTTACTGCTATTTTAGTTGGAGATGCCTTAAATACTCATTCTTTTAACTTAATAGCTAATGCATCTTTATCTAATGATATAAAAATAGATTTAATTAAATGTTTAACTTCTAATGGTGGAATTGATGGAATGATAATTGGTCAAGCAATTGATTGTTATTTCGAAAACCAAAAATTAGAGTTAACTCAATTAGAATTTTTACATATTCATAAAACTGCAAAATTAATAGCTGCAAGCCTTAAAATGGGTGCAATTATTTGTGAATATGACTTACTAGCTCAAGAAAAACTTTATAATTTTGGTATTGATTTAGGACTTTTATTTCAAATTCAAGATGATATTATTGATGAAATTTGTACTTCAGTTGAAGCTGGAAAAACAACACAAAATGATAGTTCAAAAAATTCATTTGTAAATTTATTAGGACTTCAAGGTGCTATTAAAAGCGCAGATGATTTAGCTTTAAAATGTACAAATATTCTTGAGACTTTTGATTTAAATCTAAAAGAATCTTTAGAAGAATTACTTCTTAAATATATAAATAGACATAAATAAAATCTTAAACTCTTAGTCAAATTAACTCAAACCTCTTGACAAAATTCCAGAATTTTAATAAAATTTAGCACTTAGAAATTTAGAGTGCTAAATGCTAAGTTTTAATAGAAATTTATCACATATATAAAAGGAAATACCATGAATTTTAAACCACTAGGTGAAAGAGTTCTTGTTAAAAGAACAGAAGTAGAAAATAAAACTGCAAGTGGAATTTATATTCCAGATAATGCAAAAGAAAAACCACATACAGCAGAAGTTGTAGCTATTGGAAATAAAGTTGAAGATGTAAAAATTGGAGATACAATTGTATTTGAACAATTTAGAGGAACTGAATTTAAGCTTGATGGTCAAGAGTACTTAATTTTAAATATTGAAAACGTTATAGGAGTTATGTAATGGCAAAAGAAGTTTTATTTGGTGACAGCGCAAGAAATAGATTATATGCAGGTGTTGAAAAATTAGCAGATGCAGTAAAAGTTACAATGGGACCAAGAGGTAGAAACGTATTATTACAAAAATCTTTTGGAGCTCCAACAATTACAAAAGATGGTGTTTCAGTAGCTAGAGAAATTGAATTAAAAGATACTTTAGAAAACATGGGAGCACAACTTGTAAAAGAAGTTGCTTCAAAAACTGCTGATGAAGCAGGAGATGGAACTACAACTGCAACTATTTTAGCTCACTCAATTTTCAAAGAAGGGCTAAGAAATGTAACAGCAGGAGCAAATCCAATTATCTTAAAAAGAGGTATGGACAAAGCAACTGAAGCAATTTTGGCTGAACTTAAAAAAGCTTCAAGAGTAGTTGCTAATAAAACTGAAATAGAGCAAGTAGCTACAATTTCTGCAAACTCTGATAAAGCAATTGGAGCTATGATTGCTGAAGCTATGGACAAAGTTGGGAAAGATGGTGTTATCACTGTTGAAGAAGCAAAAGGTATTTCTGATGAATTAGCTGTTGTTGAAGGTATGCAGTTTGATAGAGGATATTTATCTCCATATTTTGTAACAAATGCTGAAAAAATGATTGGTGAATTTACTAACCCATTCATTTTATTATATGAGAAAAAAATCTCTTCTTTAAAAGAGATGTTACCAATTTTAGAATCAGTTAATCAATCTGGTCGTCCTCTTGTAATTATTGCAGAAGATGTTGATGGTGAAGCATTAGCAACACTTGTAGTAAATAGATTAAGAGGTTCATTAAATATAGCAGCGGTTAAAGCTCCAGGTTTTGGTGATAGAAGAAAAGCTATGCTTGAAGATATTGCTGTATTAACTGGTGGAACTGTAATTTCTGAAGAGATGGGAATGAAACTTGAAACTGCTGATTTTTCTTGTTTAGGAACTGCTACAAAAGTTGTAATTGATAAAGATAATACAACTATTGTTGATGGAAGTGGTGATAAAGAAAGAGTAAAATCAAGAATTGGACAAATCAAAGCAGAAATTTCAAATACAACTTCTGAATATGATAAAGAAAAATTACAAGAAAGACTTGCAAAATTAAGTGGAGGAGTAGCTGTTATTAAAGTTGGGGCTGCATCTGAGACTGAAATGAAAGAAAAAAAAGATAGAGTTGATGATGCATTAAGTGCAACAAGAGCTGCTGTTGAAGAAGGTATTGTAATTGGTGGTGGAGCTGCGTTAATTAGAGCTGCTGCTAAAGTTAAACTAGAACTTGAAGGTGATGAAGCAATTGGTGCTGCAATCATTTTTAGAGCTATTAAAGCACCTTTAAAACAAATTGCTACAAATGCTGGATATGATGCTGGTGTTGTTGCAAATGAAGTTGAAAAATCTACAAATGAAAATTTAGGATTTAATGCTGCAACTGGTGAATATGTAGATATGTTTGAAGCTGGAATTGTAGATCCTGCAAAAGTTGAAAGAGTTGCAATGCAAAATGCTGTTTCTGTTGCATCACTTCTATTAACAACTGAAGCTACAGTTACTGATATTAAAGAAGATAAACCTTCAATGCCTTCTATGCCAGACATGGGTGGAATGGGTATGGGTGGTATGGGTGGTATGGGAATGTAGTGAAAACTACACTCTCAAATACGCTTTTTTAAATGATGTAATAAATAATCTTTGATTATTTTTATAAGGTAAAGTTTTTTTGAACTTTACCTTTTTTTTATGCTAAAATTTTACAATAAAAAAAGGTCAATAGAATAAATCTAAAGACCTTTTAAAAATTATTTTTTAGAGACAAACAATATGCGCTAAAATGAGTTCACAACAAACTTAATAGTTTAATTAAAATTTAACAACCATAAAAAGTGATAAGCTCGTCATTCACACCTCCATATTGTTTAGATAATGTAATTATAACATCTTTTTAGATTAAAACAAACTGAATTAATAAAAATTATTTTTTAAAAAGATAAGATAATTGTTGTACCAATATTTTCTTTACTTTTAATTGTAATTATACCTTTATGAATAGCTATTATCTTTTTTAAAATAGACATTCCAAGTCCTGTTCCACCTGAATTTTTGTTTCTACTTTTATCTGTTCTATAAAATTTTTCAAATATTTTTTCTTGTTCCCCTAATGGAATACCTATTCCAAAATCTTGAATTGAAATATTAAAAGAATCACCATTTTTATAGCTTTTTACTATAATTTGTGAATTCTTATGACTAAATTGAATAGCATTTTTTAAAGCATTTTTTAATGCTATTTTTAAAAGATTTGGAAAACCTCTAAATTCTATACTATCTTCTAATATAAAATTAATTTCAACTTGATGTAATTTTGCAAAACTTTTAACTTCATTTATTGATTCATCAATTAATTCATCAAAATAAAAAGTTTCTTGATCCTCTATAATTAAATCTTTTTCATTTTTTGCCAAAAATAGTAAATCATTGATAGTTTGTTCTATTAAAGTTAATTCATTTAAAGAATTATTTAATGCATTTTTATATTCGTTTAGAGTTCTTTCTTTTCTTAGAGTAACTTCAATTTCACCTCTTATGATTGTAAGTGGTGTTTTTAATTCATGGGAAGCATCGGAGCTAAATTGAGAAATTCTTTCAAAAGAAGATTCTAATCTACTAAGTAAATTATTTACTTCGTGGATTAATTGGTTTATTTCATCTTGATTTTTTGTTGTTTTTACTCTTGCTGATAAATCATTTGCATTTATTTGTTTTAATTCAAATAATATATTTTCTATTGGGGAGAATGATTTGTAGATTAGGAAATTGCCAGCAATTATTGCTAATATTAAAATAATAGGTAGAATGAAACATAAAATATATAGAATATTTTCTAAAGTTGATGTAAGTATTTCTTTTGTTGTTACTACTTCAATTATTACATTTTTCTCACCATGAAAATCTATTTTTATTCTACTTACTAAAAAGTCATTTTGTTCTTCAAATGTAATTATGCTTGGTTTTAATTTATTTAGATATTTGTCATTATGTTCTATATGATTAGGAAAATTTTGTGTTTGGATGATCATTTCATGTGTATTGTCATCTAATATTCTTATGTATAAAGGCTCAAAATTATACTCTTTATCTTCATCTAATATAGTATTTGTAATTTTATCTTTTTCTAATAAATCATCTGTAATATCTAAAATTATTACTTTTAGAGTTGCTTGAAGTTTATCTAATGTTGATATTTCAAGTGCTTTGTATAATGAAATAGAGAAAATTATAAGAATTACTGCTTGTATTAAAAAGCTATAAATTAAAAGTTTTTTCTTTATTGATAGATTATTTATCACTTATTTTGAATCCTATTCCTCTTACTGTTTTTATTAATTTATTTTCAAAATTTTTATCTATTTTATTTCTTAATCTATAAATATAAACATTTACAATATTGCTAATATTTGAATCTTCAAAAGAAGATAAAGCTGAATTTATTGTAGTTTCACTCAGAACTCTATCTTTATTTTTTATTAGATATTCAAGTAGGGCAAACTCTTTTGCTGTTAAAGTAATATTTTCATTTGCTCTAATTGCAGTTTTATTTAATAAATCTAGTTCCAAATCACCTATTGAGATTTTTGTTTGACTTGAATTTATGGTTCTTAGTTGTACTCTAATTCTTGCCAGTAATTCAGCAAAAGAAAAAGGTTTCGCCAAATAATCATTTGCACCAATATCTAAGCCTTTAATTTTATCTTCAATTGAATCTTTAGCTGTTAACATGATAATTGGAGTTTGGTTTTTTGAAGCTCTTAAAGCTTTACAAACTTCCATTCCATCTTTAACTGGAAGCATAATATCAAGTAAAATTAAATCATATTCATTTACACTAGCAAGGTATAATCCTTCATCACCATTTGTTGAAGAATCAATTATGTAGCATTCTTCTTCTAACCCTTTTTTTAAAAAGTTAATTATTTTTATATCGTCTTCTATTATTAAAATCTTCATAAATTATTCTACACTTTTTGAGATTAATTTAACTATGGTTATTTCTGCATTTGCCTTATATCTAAGTTTTATTCCCCAAGTTCCTAAGCCTTTATTTACATAAATAGCTGTATTTTTTTTATAAAATATTCCTGCAAGAAAAGGTTGTACAAGTCTTACAAAATAATGAAAAGGATAAATTTGTCCACCATGTGTGTGTCCACATAAAAAAAGGTTTGCATTAGAGTCAACGGCAATCTTATAATCTTTTGGTTGGTGAGAGATAAAAATTGAGGCTTCATTTAAAAGATAGTTTTTTATTTTTTGTTCTTCTCTTTTTATACCAAAAAACTTTGAAAATCTATCAGGAAGTCCAGCAATGAATATAGTTTCACTTTTATAGGTAAATTTTTCACAAGAATTATCCATAAAAATAAAATTAGTAAGTTCGTTTTTTAGATTTTCTAAACCATAAAACAAATCATGATTTCCACTTATATAATATACTTTAAATTTTAAAGTATTTAATATTTGAAGTTGATTTTTAATAAATTTTACTTTTGTATCAATTATATCTCCAGTTATCACACAA
>JAIELU010000178.1 GCA_019752775.1 Campylobacterales bacterium
CTTCATATTTAATTTTTACCCAAGTAGCCTCCTATCCTTCCAATCTAAGTAAACAAAGGTTAAATGTTTTGAGCAAATGATAACAAAACAATTTTTTTTCTGCAAAAGTTAAATGTTTCAAGAGGCAAAAAAATATTTTGAACAAAAAGCTATGGCTGTTGAGATTATCAAACTTTATGGTTCTATTGAATTAGCGCCACTTGTTGGGCTTTGTGATTGTATTATTGATATTGTTGAAACTGGTGAAACAATGAAACAAAATGGTCTTGAAGTTGGTCCTACAATCATGGAAAGTAGCGCTCACTTAATTGCAAATAAAAACTCATTTTATGCTAAAAAAGATTTAATCTTAGATTTAAAAGAAAGAATAGAAGCACATATATAATGGGATTAGATTTATACGCAAAGGTTGAGCCTTATTTAGATTTTGAAGAAGAGATTTATACTTTACATAGAGAGTTTTTACGATTTGTAATGGTAAATGAACTGGATAATATTATCGATATTGGTTGTGGTCAAGGATATTTTTTAGAGAATCTAAAAGTAAATAAAAAGAAATATTTTGGAATTGATTTAAGTGTTGAACAAATAAAAGTTTGCCAAGAAAAAAACTTAAATGCAAAAGCGATAGATTTAAAAGATGTAAAAGAAAAATTTGATTGCGCAACTGCTATTTTTGATGTATTAAATTATATTCCCAAAAAAGATTTAAAAGCATTTATTCTTGCGACAAATATTGTCCTAAATCAAGGAGCTTATTTTATTTTTGATGTAAACTCGTATTTTGGGTTTGATGAGGTTGCTCAAGGATGTATTAATATTGATGTTGATGATAAATTTATCGCAATTGATGCAAACTTTGGAAATAACAAACTTCAAACTGATATTACACTTTTTGAGAAACAAGAAAATGGATTGTTTTCTAAACAAAGTGATTCTATAATCCAAGAATATCACTCCAAAGAGTTTTTGACAGAACTTTTAGAAGAGTCGGGTTTTAAGATAAAAGAGATAAAAGAGTTTAATTTACACACAGATGAAACTGCTGATAAATTAATCTTTATTTGCAGAAAAATAGCCTAATACAAAATATTTAAACTTTTGTGTTAGAGTAATAACACTAAAATACAAAGGTTTAAAATGACTTACCCACAATTTTTTGATAATATCCCAAAAATAAAATTACAAGACGATTTGGCTTCTTTATTAGGAGCATTTGAAGATGGATTTATAGAATATTCATATTTAGATAGCGTAAAAAGTGCAGGACATAGCTGTCCAACAGTTTTAGGAGCGTATCTTATGGTTCTTGAGGGATTAAAATCATTACATGAAAATGAAGTTCCAAAACGAGGAAATATCTTAATTGAATTCAAAGAAAATCAAACAACAGGAGTTGCTGGAGTTATAGGAAGTGTTATGACAAATATCACAGGTTCAACTACAACGAATGGTTTTAAAGGGCTTGCAGGGAAACATGATAGAAATCATTTAATGAATTTTGAAAAAAATATAGATGGTGCAAGTGTTAGGTTTACAAGACTTGATACACAAAAAAGTGTAGATGTTTTTTATGATGCAAGTAGTATTTCTGCTCATTCTGATATGAACTTTTTAATGCAAAAAGCTGTTCAAGGAAGTGCTACAAAAGAAGAAATAATTGAGTTTGGAAAACTTTGGCAACAAAGAGTTGAAGATATTTCAAATAGTGTGAATAAAGTTATAAGAGTAGATATGAAAGAGTAATTCTTTTATATCTATTTTCTTAGATTAATCCAACAGCGTCTCTAATGATTTCCATTTTAGCAGCTGCAATTTTTCTAGCTTTTGATGCACCAAAAACTAATATTTCTCTTACTTCTTTTTTGTTGTTTAAGTAATATTCTCTTTTTTCTTCATAAGGTGCAAAATATTCATTTATTTTTTCAAGTAGAGTCATTTTAAAATGACCATATCCCTCACCTGGAGTTGCATATCTTTTTTGTAAATCTTTTAATTCATTTTCATTCATAAATAGTTTACATAAAGTATAGATATTGCAGTTTTCCCACTCTTTTGGCTCATCTAATTCTCTTGAGTCAGTTACAATTCCCATAACTTGTTTTTTTCTTTGTTTTGCACTTGTAAACATGTCAATTGTATTGTTGTATGATTTAGACATTTTCGCTCCATCAGTTCCTGGAACTGTAGCTACCACTTCATCAACTCTTGATTCTGGTAAAACAAAAATTTCTTTGCCGTAAGCGTGATTAAATGAAGTTGCAATATCTCTTGTCATTTCAACATGTTGGATTTGGTCTTTTCCTACAGGCACAATATTTGAATCAAATAGTAAAATATCAGCAGCCATTAAAACAGGATATGAAAATAGACCATGACTTGCAACAATTCCACGTGCTGTTTTATCTTTGTAAGAGTGAGACCTTTCTAATAGTCCCATAGAAGTGTGATTTGATAATAACCAGTATAATTCAAGAACCTCTTTTACATCGTGTTGTACCCAAAATGTTGATTTCTCTGGGTCCATTCCAAGTGCTAAAAAGTTAATTGCTGCTTCATAAGTATTATTTTCTAAAGCTTCTTTTTCTTTCACCGATGTTAAAGCATGATATGATGCTAAAAATGCGAAAAGTTCACCTTCATTTTGTGACTCTATCATTTTTTTTACCATACCAAAATAGTTTCCTATGTGTATTGTCCCTGATGGTTGAATACCTGATAAAATTCTCAAATCATAATCCTTGTTTTTTGGCGCATTATATCAAAAGTAACTAAAAAATCAGTATTTTAAATCCAATAAGGATTAAAACAATTCCACCAAGAAGTTCAGCTTTTGTTTCGTATTTATCTCCACCTTTTTGCCCAATATAAACACCTAAAATACTGAATAAAAAAGTTATTATTCCAATAAGAAATAAAGATAAATAAACGTTTAAATCAAAAAGATGTAAAGTAAATCCAGCAGCCATAGCATCAATACTTGTAGCAATTGCTAAAGTCAATAAAATTTTATTTGATATTTTTGTTATCTCTTCTTCAACATTTTCATTTAAGGCTTCATATATCATTTTTCCACCAATGATTACTAATAAGACAAAAGCAATGATGCTATCATATCCTTGAATATACTCTTTTAGTCCAATTCCTCCAAGGTATCCAATAAAGGGCATCAATGCTTGAAAAATACCAAAAAATAGTCCAGCTTTTAATGCTAAGATTTTTATATCACCTTTATTTTTTATTCCAAGCCCAATAGAAACAGCAAAAGCATCCATACTAAGTGCAAATGATAAGATTATAATTTCTAACATAATTTCCCTTTTTTATATTAAGGCGGGATTATAACTAAAATTAAGAAGATAAAAGCTGAAAATATAAATAGAAAATTATTGAGATCTAAAGTATTTAATATAAATTTTTTAAATATAAATTTTTTAAATATTAAGTTTTTAAATATTAAGTTTATAAATATTAAGTTTATAAATATTAAGTTTATAAATATTAAGTTTATTTTATATACTATATGGGGTATATTATATAAAGGAATAAATATGGCATATTGTTGTGAAGTTGAGAGAAAAAAACTACAAAATAGAATAAGTAGAATCAATGGACAAGTAAATTCATTAAAAAATAAATTTAATGATGAAAAATTTAAATTAGAAGATGATCCATATGAAACCATTAGGCAATTAACAGCAATAAAAGGTGCAGTTAGTGGTATGATTAGTTCCTATATAGAACATTATGCAAAAGGTCATTTGATTGAAGGTATAAAAAATGGTTCAAGTTCTGAAGCTGAAGCACAGATTGATAACTTGTTAGAAATAATAAAAGTATATGGAAAATAAAGGAAATATAAAAATGGAAGATTGTAAATTTGGATTAAATGATCATAAGCCTTTTTTGAAAGATAAAAATAATCACCACAACCATAATCATGAGCATAATCATGAGCATAATCATCAAAGTGCTTCTTGTTCTCACGAAGATGAACATTCTCACTCTCATGACCACAGAGGTACAGATAAAAAAGTTTTAAAATGGGCTTTAAGTATTACTTTAATTACAATGTTTTTAGAGTTTTTTTATGGGTTTTTATCAAACTCATTAGCTTTAATTTCAGATGCAATTCATATGTTTACCCATTCATTTGCTTTGATTATCTCTTTAGTAGCAATTATAATAGCAAGTAAAAAAGCTCCATTATCAAAAACTTTTGGTTTTTACAGAACTGAAGTATTAGCTGCTTTTGTAAATGGAATTACTATTATTTTATCTATTGCTTGGATTATTTATGAAGCAATTTTAAGATTTTTTAATCCTCAAATTATTGATATAAAAACGGCAATGATAGTTGCAATTATTGGACTGGTTATAAATATAATAACAGGTTTTATTTTGATGCAAGGTGATAAAAATAATATAAATTTAAAATCTGCATTTGTTCATATGTTAAGTGATGCTTTATCTTCAGTTGCAATTATTATAGGTTATGTGGTTATATATTTTACTCAATGGTATTTTATAGATATTATTTTGGCAGTTATTGTAGCAATTGTTATTGCTAAATGGGCTATTGATATTTTAAAAAATTCTATTAATACTTTAATGGAAAGTTCGCCTTTAGATATTAATGAGGTAAAACAATTTATTGAAAAACATAAAGAGGTTTTAGAATTGCATGATGTTCATATTTGGGAAATAACTCAAGATATGTATAATATGACAGCTCATGTCAAAATAAATAAAGAATCTTTAGAAAATTATGAACAACTTATGCATGAAATAAATCATGAATTAAAAGACAAATATAAGATAGTTCATACAACTTTTCAGTTTGAATGGGAATAACTTTAGTAAAAGAAAATTCTAATCTCTTTATGATACAATTCGCGAAATTTTTAAAAGGAGATAATATGGCAGCTGTAATAGTTGAAAAAGCATGTGGTTGTTTTAGAAATTCAGATTTCGAACAAGAAACACACTTTGCTTCAATTGATGAAGCTTTAGAAAAAGCAAATGAAATGTGTATAATTATGAATGAAGATTTTTGCCACAAACACAAATTTAAAACAGAATATATTGATGGAAATGTAATGATAAAAATGGAAATGAACGGATAAATTTAACTTATCATCTAATCTCTTTGTAGAGTTTTTTTGGCTACAATGCACAAAAAATAATACAAAGAGCAAAGATGATAGATATAAAACTACTACAAAAAGATTTCGATTATGTTGTAAACGCTTTACAAAGAAAAGGTGTTGATAACGAACTTTTAAATAACCTAAAAACACTTGCCTCTAACACAAAACAAAAAAGACAAGAGATGGAAGATGTTACTGCTGAGCAAAACTTACTTTCAAAAGAGTTTGGAAGATATAAAAAAGAGAACTTGGATGTTGCTCCACTTCAAGAAAATATAAATAACCTAAAAAATAAAAAACAAGAACTAGAAGAAGAAGTTAGAGTTCTAGAAGAAGAATTAACTTCAATTATTCTAGGTGTTCCAAATATGCCAGATGAAAATGTTCCTTCAGGTGCTGATGAAAATGAAAATGTAATTTTAGAAGTTGTTGGGCAAAAACCAACTTTTTCATTTAAACCAAAAGAGCATTGGGATTTAAATAATGGTTGGATTGATTTTGAAAGAGGTGTAAAAATTGCAAAATCAAGATTTGCAGCCTTAAGAGGTGATGGAGCAAGACTAGAACGTGCTTTAATCAACTATATGCTTGATTTTAATAGAGAAAGAGGATTCAATGAGTGGTATGTTCCATTTATGGCAAACTCAAATACTCTTTTAGGAACTGGACAACTTCCAAAATTTGCCGATGATTTATTTAAAATCGAAGGTGAAGATTTATATTTAATCCCAACTGCTGAGGTATCTTTAACAAATCTATTCAATGATGAAATTTTAGAAATTGAAGAACTTCCAATGTTACTTACTTCTTATACTCCTTGTTTTAGAAAAGAAGCTGGAAGTGCAGGGCGAGATACAAGAGGATTAATTAGACAACACCAATTTGATAAAGTTGAAATGGTAGCAATTACAACTCCTGAACAATCAGATGAAGTATTTGAAAAAATGGTATCTTGTGCAAGTGATTTATTAACTTCACTTGGACTTCCTCACCAAAAAATGCAATTATGTACAGGTGACTTAGGATTTAGCGCAGCTGTTACTATTGACTTAGAAGTTTGGCTTCCTGGACAAAATAAATATAGAGAAATTTCATCAATTTCAAATACAAGAGATTTTCAAAGTAGACGAGCAAAAATTAGATATAAAGATGGGAAGAAAAATATCTTAACCCATACTTTAAATGGTTCATCTTTAGCTGTTGGAAGAACACTTGTAGCTATTATGGAAAATTATCAAAATGAAGATGGAAGCGTAAGAATTCCAGAAGTACTTAAAAAATATATGTAATAAAAACAAGAGTAATAAAAAAGGGAGAAGTTGTATAACTTCTCCCTTTTTTTAGGACTTTAAGTTTTATATAAAAATAGTTTATAAAATATATAGAATAAAACTTTTAATTTTTTTTGGAAGGAATAAAAAAGAAGTTTCATCTTAAAAAAAAATCTTATAAAAACAAAATTTCTTAACTAAGGAGAGAGAAAGTAGACAAAACCTCTTATTTGTAAAATTATACATATTTAAAACTTAAAAAATGCTATTTTAATGCTACTATTATAAAAAATTATTTAAATTTAGTAATTAATTTATAAAATTAAAAAATCATTTTACAAAAACTTTTGTATCATAAATTTTATTATCAATTTTTACTTCAAAATAGCCTTTTGAAACATTGTAATGTTTAAAAGTTAATTCTTCAGCAATAAAAATCTTTTGTTTATTATAAATAGGAATAGAGTTTTCAAAATAACCTAAAGAGTTCCCTATTTTTACTTCAATTCTTTTATTTCTAATTTCACCAAATACAACTATTTTTGAAAAACAAATTCCATTATAATCTTGGTCTGTAATTTTCTTATGTTGAACATTTTCACCATTTCCATTTTCATGGAAAACTCCTACTGCGTAAGATGCCTGAATCTCTGAATTTGATGCATAAAGTGCAAAGCTTGTAAAAAGCATAAATATAATTATTCTCATAAGAAATATTACAATTATTTAGTGTAATTTTTGTATAAAGAGTAGTTATATTGATAGCTATCAAGGAATTATTTACAATTAAGGGTTATTATTTTAATTATAATTTTAGGAGAAGAAAATGGGTATTCCAGAAAATGCAAAACAAATAGAAGTAAATGGTGCAACGGTACCATTTTTTGAAGATGAAGAGGCTTATTATTTTGATTCAAGTTTAACAGGTCCTCCTGAACCTATGGTAAATGCGATGGTTGGACTTCAATTACTTGATGATAAACACAAATTAGTAATGATAAATCACAAGCCTCCAATGGGATTATTTCCTAAAATAGAAGATTCATTTAATTATGAAATAGTTGAATTACCTAATGATAAAGTAAAAGTAATTTTTATAAAAAAAACTAATACAAGTGTAAATCTAAAAGATATAGATAGTTCTTGTAGTGGTTCTGGATGTATGCACTAAAAAATGAATATATCACAACAATTTGCCCCACCTTTTAAACTTGTAGGAAGTTTCTTTATTAGTGCAATGATTATATTTTTTATAAGTATATTATTGCTTTTTAATTTTGATATAAATTTGCTTCATACTCAAAATAGTTTAGTTTTATCTTGGGTGCATTTATATTTATTAGGTTTTGTTATGATGAGTATTTTTGCTTCCATGGCACAACTTTTACCCGTAGTTTTAGAAGTTGAACATTTTTCTATTGATTTATATTATGTTGTTAATCCCTTGCTTTTTATTGGAACTACACTAATATTTATTGGTTTTTATAAATATCCTATGGTTTTATCTTATGGTGGAGTTATTGTTTTTATTTCATTCTTTATTTTTCTATTTGAAAGTTTTTTAACTATTAAAAAAGTAAAAAAATTAAATTTTTTATCAAGTACAGTTTTAGTTGCAAATATATTTTTATTTTTAGGATTAGTTGTTGCGATTATCCTATCTTTTGTTTATTCAGGAGCATTATTTTTGAATATAAAAGCTTTGATGTTATCTCATATATATTTAGTTTTTGTGGGATATTTAGGAATTACGATTATATCTATGAGTTATATTTTGATTCCTATGTTTTGGCTTTCTCATTCATTTAACAATATTTATCTAAAAATAGCATTTTATAAGATTAGTTTTGGTGTGGTTTTAGTTGTTTTTAGTCAAATATTTGACCTTTATATATTTGAATATTTAGGATATTTTGAAGTATTACTTGGATTTATTTTCTTTATTTATCAATTATATTTAATATTTAAAACTAAAGTTAGAAAACAAAAAGATATATATTATAGATATATTGTATTTTCGGTTATAAATTTTATTATTGCTTTAGTTTTAGTTTGTTTTTATTTCGTATTATCAAATGATTATTTATTATTTATTTCTGGATTTATATTTTTATTAGGTTTTTTAACTCCAATTATTACAGCACATTTATATAAAATCATTCCTTTTCTGGTTTGGTTTCATAGATTCTCAGGCTTAGTTGGAAAACAAAAAGTTCCTATGTTAGCCGATATGGTGCCTGTTAAAAGTTCAGATTTTGG
>JAIELU010000099.1 GCA_019752775.1 Campylobacterales bacterium
AGAGTAATTGATATAATTATTAAATCAAAAATAGAAAAATCTTGCATAACGTCCCTTTTCTTATAATTCGTGCATTATATCTAATCTTTACAAAATCGAAGTTTAATTAAAATCGATAATAAAGTTAAGCCCAGAATAGTTTTTATTTTTATGATCATAAGTTACATTTTGAATATCTATTTTATAACCAAGATTTTGAACAAAAAATTCGTTTACAATAAAAAGCCCAAGTCCGACTCCAAAAGCCTGATGTTTAGTTGTAAAGTAAGGTTCTAATATCTTTGAAATAATATTTTTATCAATACCATTTCCTGAATCTTTTATTTGTAAAATATTATTTTTAAATTCTATAAATATAAATCTATCTTCAATATTTTCAACATTTATTAAGGCATGAACTGAATTATCTAAAATATTTAAAATAGCTTGTGAAAAGTCATTTTTGTTACAGTTTAAAATTATGTCACTATCATAAACAAATTGACATTCTATTGAATTTTTTTCTAAAATCGAATCCATAAATTTTTTTGTGTTTTCTAGAGCTTCAATTAATGAAAATTTACTTGAGTTATTATCTATATTAAAAAAATTTGTAAAATTATCTATGGTTGTAGATAATTTATTTGTATTATTTATTATTCCATCACATGATAAATTGAACTCATTATCATCAAGAATATTTAACTCTTTTTGAAGTTTCATTCCACTTGTAATTGTACTTATTACACTTAAAGGTTGTCTCCATTGATGAGCAATGTTTTTTAAAGTATCTGTAATTGCAGCTATTTTTGATTGTTGAAAAAGTATTCTATCTTTTTCTTTATTCGCTTGAATTTGTTCTATTTCTTGAGTTATATCTGTAAGTGTTGCTATTATAAACTCTTCATTTTTGACTATTGAACATTTTATAGAAAAGTGTCTGATTTTATCTTGCATATTTTTTATAGCAACTCGAAAGTTTTTATCTGGATTTGCTAAAATATGTTCCGTCCAATTTCTTCCATTGTAATATTTTTCAATAATATAAATATTATCTTGCATATCTATAAAAGTACTACAAATGCATTTGTATATTTTTTTAAAACTTTCTAAATCTTTGGTATTTGTAAAAAAATCATATAATCTTTGGTTTGCATCAATAATCTCATTTCCAAGGGTTATTACAATAATATTTTGTTGAGAATTAAGAATAGCTTCTTTTTTATTTTCTTGAATTCTTAAAAGTCTTAAATAACTAGTATAAAGATAAATTAAAAAGAAGAAAAGCATAGTAATTAAAACTATCGCGGAAATCATAATAGTTTGAATTTTAAAAGATTCCACAATTCGAATATCTATATCTGATAATTTTACAAAATTTAAAATGTATCCTAATCTTTCATTTTTATTATTATAAAGATTATATTTTGAAATTAAATAGTTGTTTTCTATGATGTAGTTATCGATTTTGAGATATTTTTCAATTTTATTTTGTTGTAAATAAGTAATTAATTCTTTATTTACATTTTCATTTGCAACATAATAATCATTAATAAATATTTTACTAAATGGAAGTTGGATTATTTCATTATATTTTTTATCTGCAATTATTACAGAATCAATTTTATTTTCTTTTAAATCATTTGAAATAGAATTAAATTGACCAATAATTTCTAAAGCTCCCAAGAAATTATTTTCCTCATCCATTATAGGTGCTCGGGCTTTTATAGTCATTGAATATAATCCAATACTAATAGAAGTAGAAACTTTTTTATTTTCGATAAAATTTTTTAAATCTTTTCTAAAAAAAAGATTATCACCTTTTTTATCTGTCCAAGAACGATAGACACTATTTCCATTTTTATCTATTATTTGAATCCAAATATTCTTATATTTTGTATTATCTTTTATTTGCAGTGAAATATCGTTATAGTTAAATTTATCATACTCTTCATTAGCCATTAGTTTAGGTAATTCAGAATCTTTTACCAACGATAAAGCTATTGCTAAGGTAGTGTTTGTTTTATTATCTATAAAATTTTCAGTAAGTTTTAAAATATGTGTATTCATTGTATCATAAGTAGAATCTAATAGACTTTTTTGTTTATTTAAGATGTAATAATAAGTGCCACTAAGGACAAAAATAGTTAGAACTAAAAAAGAGAAAACAGCAATAAAAACATTTCTTTTGGTGTGCATTAATATAAACTTTTAGTAGATTTATGAGTTTTCACTATACATAAACTCAACTTTCTTTTTAATTAATATTCATTTAGAATTAATAAATTTGTGATAAAATCACACCATGATAAAAAGATACCCAACTAAACAAATATTTGTAGGAAATGTACCAATTGGTGGCGATGCACCAATTCCTGTACAATCAATGACATTCACAAAAACATCAGATGTAAAAGCAACAGTTGAACAAATCACAGCTTTACATTTTGCAGGTGCTGATATAGTAAGAGTTGCTGTTCCAAATATGGAAGCAGCCTTAGCGTTAAAAGAGATAAAATCACAAGTTTCACTTCCCCTTGTAGCAGACATTCATTTTCATTATAAATTAGCTTTAATTGCTGCTGAAGTTGTAGATTGTATTAGAATAAATCCAGGAAATATTGGAGATAGAAAAAGAGTTCAAGAAGTTGTTAAGGCTTGTACAGAGCGAAATATACCTATTAGAATTGGAGTGAATTCAGGGTCGCTTGAAAAACAGTTTGAAGATAAATATGGACAAACACCTGAAGGTATGGTTGCAAGTGCTGATTATAATATCAAATATCTTGAAGATTTAGGTTTTACAAATATGAAAATTTCTCTAAAAGCTAGTGATGTTCAAAGAACAGTTGAAGCTTATAGAAGATTAAGACCTATGAATAACTATCCATTTCACTTAGGTGTAACAGAAGCTGGAACTCAATTTCACTCAACTATAAAATCATCAATTGCTTTAGGTGCACTTTTACTTGATGGAATTGGTGATACTTTAAGAGTTTCAATGACTGGTGAACTTGAAGAAGAGATAAAAGTTGGAAAGGCTATTTTAAAAGATGTTGGAATCGCAAAAGAGGGATTAAATATCGTTTCATGCCCAACTTGTGGAAGAATAGAAGCTGATTTAGTAAGTGCAGTTTCTGAAATTGAAAAAAGAACAGCACATATTAAAACTCCTATGGATGTTTCTGTTATGGGTTGTGTTGTAAATGCAATTGGTGAAGCAAAAAGTGCTGATGTAGCGATTGCTTTTGGAAAAGGTAGCGGACTTGTTATGAAAAAAGGTGAGATCATCGCTAAATTATCAGGAGATGCATTAATAAATAGATTTATTGAGGAAGTGGAAATAGAAGCCCAAAAGAGAAAATAATGGATAGCGTTTACAGTATAAACATAGAAAGAGCCGTATTAAGTTCTATTTTATTTAACCCTGAAGAACTTGAAGATGTTTTAGGTGTTTTAAAACCTAAAGATTTTTATTTACCAGCACATAAAAAAATATTTGAGGTAATGGTAAAACTTCATAATGATGATATGCCAATTGATGAAGAGTTTATAAGAAAAAGAGTTGATTCAAAAGATGTAGATGACTCAATTTTATTAGAAATTCTATCAGCTAATCCAATCACTAATACTTTGGCTTATGTGCGAGAAATCAAAGATGGTTCAGTAAAAAGAGAATTAGCCTCACTTGCCACAACTATAAAAAAAGTAGCAATTGAAGAAGAAATGAGTGCAAACGAAGCCCTTGATACTATTCAAGGTGAACTTTATAAAATCTCAACAGACTCTGCAACTTCTGAATTAAAAGATATGCAAGTAGTAACTCGTGATACTCTTGAATATATTGAGAAAATGAAAAAAATGGGGAATAAACACCTCATTGGAGAAACAACAGGTTTTGAAGCTTTAGATAGAAGAACAACAGGTTTTAATGCTGGGGATTTGATTATTATTGCAGCACGACCTGCAATGGGGAAAACAGCACTTGTTTTAAATATGGCTTTAAAAAATGTTGAACAAGGCAAAGGTGTTATTCTTTTCTCACTAGAAATGCCAGCTGAACAATTGATGTTAAGGATGCTTTCTGCAAAAACTTCTATTCCATTACAAAACCTTAGAAAAGGTGATTTAGATGACCAACAATGGACAAATCTTAGTGGTGCATTTGATGATTTAAATACAAAAAAACTCTTCGTTGATGATGGTGGAAGTATAAATATTAATCAACTTCGTGCAAGAGTGCGAAAACTTGCCCAAAATGAATCAAATAATATAAAACTTGTAATCATAGATTACCTTCAACTAATGCAAGGAACTGGAAATAAAGATAGACACCAAGAAGTTTCAGATATTTCAAGGGGTTTAAAAATGTTGGCAAGGGAGATGAAAATCCCAATTATTGCACTTTCTCAGTTAAATAGGGGATTAGAGAATAGACCAGATAAAAGACCAATGTTATCGGATTTAAGAGAATCTGGAGCAATCGAGCAAGATGCTGATATTATCATGTTTGTTTATAGAGATGATGTTTATAAAGAACGAGATGAAGCAAGGAAAGAAAAAGAAGCAAAAGATAAAGGTGAAGATTATAAATCTAAATTTATAAATAAACCAGAAGAAGAAGCAGAAATAATTATTGGAAAACAAAGAAATGGACCAATAGGAACAGTAAAACTTAATTTCCAAAAAGCACTTACTAGATTTGTAGATAAAGAGAATGAGCATAATAACTCACCAATAGAAATGGTATTTGAAACAGTTGCTGATACAGAACGAGAGACAAATATTGATATGCCAGATATTTTTTAAATAACATATTATATTATCTTAAGAAATAAATATATATAATCTTTAAAATTACTTTAAGGATTGTTATGAAATCTGCTTTTTCACTTTTAGAACTTATTTTTGCTATTGTTATTTTAGGAATAGTTGCATCTTTTGCAATACCAAAATATATTGATACAAAAGATTCTGCTTTAGTTTCAACTATTAAAAGAGACTTAAATACAGCTGTTTCTTCTCTTCAAAGTTATTATTTATTAAATCAAAAAATTGAAAAAATAAGCGATGTTTTGACAATAAATGACACTAACTGGACTGTAAGTGACACAAAAATAAGTGATAAAAATTCTTGTGTATATTTAGAAGTTAAAACATCGCAAAGTGAAAATAAATCTATTGAAGTTGTAGTTGATAGCCAAAAAGATACAACTATTTGTAAAAAAATAAAAGAAGCAAAGATAGTTACAGCTTCTTACGAGCTTTATTAAATTATTCTTCTTCTTTTCTTATTCTTAAAAAAGAGGCAAATTTCGGTTTATTATTTTTTGTTAAATCATAATACTTAAAAGTTACAATATCTCCAATTTGAGGTGGATTTTTTCTTTGTATATCTGAAAAACCACCACCTAAATTAAAAATAATTCCATTATTTAATTTAAGTTTTAAACTTTTGAATTCACCATTTTTTGAGTAGTTTAAACCTATTACCAAACCCTCATTATCATAAAATTTTTTAACTTTTAAAATATTTTCACTTCGTCCACTGAAATATTCTAAGTTAGGGTTTTTTAGGATAATTCCCTCAGCTTTTTCATCAACTAATTTTTCTAAATAGGCATTTAATTCAGCATCATTTTTACATATTATTTGAGGAATTATTTTAATAAATTTATTATGATTATTATCTAACCAAGATTTTATTTTTTCTAATCTTTTATCAAAATTTCCTTTCTCATTTGGAACTTCGAAGATATTATAAGTTATTTCTTCCCATTTTATTGATGGATTTGTATCTAAAACTATATTTTGAATGCTTTCAAAGTCATCTCTTTTTGTCCATAATTCACCATCAAGTTCAAAAGGCGGAAAATCTTTTGTAAACCAACTAGGTGCATATATTTTATTGCCATTTTTACTAAGAAGTTCTTTTCCATCCCAGTATGCCCGGATTCCATCAAGTTTTTCACTCATATACCAATTTGTAATGTTATGTTTTGAATTATCATAATTTTTTGCTTTTTGAAGTTCTTGGGAATTTAGATAAATAAAAAGAAAAAGCAGCATCAATATTTTCATAAAAATCCTTTATAAATAATGTTTTATATTATATATTATAGATTCTTAAATATTTGAAAAACATCATTAAACAATAATAAATATTTAGATAGAATAAACAGCTTTTGATAAAGTAGCGATTATAAAAGGATTTTGATTGAGTAAAGATATTGTATTAAACGAGAGTGACAAAAAAATATTAGTAGATTCAATAAGAAGTGTAAATGATTTTCCAAAGCATGGAATTGTTTTTAAAGATATTACAACTTTATTAAATAATAAAGTTGCATTCAAGCTTTTGATGGATCATTTAGAAGATAGATATAAATCTTACAATTTAGATTATGTTGCTGGAATTGACTCTCGTGGTTTTATTTTTGGTGCTGCACTTGCTGATAGATTGGGCGTTGGTTTTGTTCCTGTACGAAAAAAAGGAAAACTTCCAACTACGACAGTTTGTGAAAAATATGAGCTTGAATATGGTTTTGATGAAGTTGAAATTCACCTTGATGCTTTTAATAATGAAAAAAATGTAAATGTTCTATTAATTGATGACATAATAGTAAGTGGTGGAACTGCAAATGCAGCTGCAACTTTAATTAAAAAATTAGATGTAAATTTAGTAGAAGTATGTTTTTTAATGAATATACAAATATTAGATGGTGCTAAAAAATTAAGAGAAATAGCTCCTGTTTATTCAGTGTTAGAAATTTAATAATTTAATAAAAAGAGAAATAAATGAGTAATTATATTCCAAAACCAAGTATATTTGATCCTAATGAAAAAGGTCAGTTTGGTATTTTTGGTGGACAATATGTTCCTGAAACTTTAATGCCGATTTTAAAAGAGTTAGAAGCTGAATATAAAAAATATAGATTTGATAAAGAATTTTGGACAGAAGTTAATTATTTATTAAAAGATTATGTTGGACGAGAAAATCCTTTATATTTTGCAAAAAATATAAGTGATGAAATTGGTGCAAAAGTATATTTAAAAAGAGAAGATTTAAATCATACAGGGGCACATAAAGTAAATAATGTAATAGCTCAAGGATTACTTGCTAAGAAACTAGGAAAAACAAAAGTCATAGCAGAAACAGGAGCTGGTCAACATGGAGTTGCAACTGCTACTATTGCTGCTCTTATGGGTTTAGAATGTACTGTTTTTATGGGTGCAAAAGATGTTGAGCGACAAGAATTAAATGTATTTAGAATGAAACTATTAGGTGCAAAAGTAATAGCTGTCCAAAGTGGAAGTAAAACTTTAAAAGATGCCATGAATGACGCGATTAGATATTGGGTTACAAACGCTCGTGATACTTTTTATATAATTGGTACAGTGGCAGGTCCTCATCCATATCCTATGATGGTTCGAGATTTCCAAGCTGTTATTGGATATGAAGCTAGAAAACAGATTTTAGAAAAAGAGAATAGATTGCCAGATTATGTGGTTGCTTGTATTGGTGGAGGTTCTAATGCTATTGGTATTTTTTCACACTTCTTAGAAGATAAAGAAGTAACTTGCATTGGAATTGAAGCTGGTGGTTTAGGACTTGATACGGATAAACATGGCTGTTCACTAGAAAAAGGAAGTCCTGGAGTTTTACACGGACAATGTTCATATTTACTTCAAGATGAAGATGGTCAAGTAATAGAAGCTCACTCTTTTAGTGCGGGACTTGATTATCCAGGAATTGGACCTGAACACTCTTTTCATAAAGATAATAAATCTGTTTCTTATGACTCAATAACGGATAAAGAAGCTTTAGATGCTTTTGTATGGCTTAGTAGAAAAGAGGGAATTATTCCAGCTTTTGAGTCATCACATGCAATCGCTTATTTAAAAAAAGCAAAGGAGAAATTTAAAGATAAAATAGTTATCGTAAACTTATCTGGTCGAGGAGATAAAGATATGGTACAAGCTAAAAGTTTGTTAAATTTTGAATAAAAAAGGGGTATTGTGAAAGAGCTTTTTAGAAAAATTCAACCCCATTCGGGAAAAATATTAGCAGTATTCTTGATTTTATTTTTCTCATTTCTAGCTTATAATTTATATAATGCACCAGTAGAAGGTTTTGAAGAAAAATTTGTATATCTTCTTAGAAAATATGGATATATAATACTTTTTGCATGGGGAATGTTAGAGGGTGAAGCTGGTCTCATAATGGCTGGATTATTGGCACATACAGGTGATATGAATCTTTATATTGCAATATTTGTTGCAGGTCTTGGTGGTTTTGCTGGGGATCAAGTTTATTTTTATATTGGTAGATTCAATAAAGATTATGTTTATAAGAAATTTAGAGGACAAAGAAGAAAATTTGCATTTGCACATTTACTTCTAAAAAAACATGGATGGCCAATAATTTTTATACAAAGATATATGTATGGAATGAGAACAATAATTCCTATTTCTATTGGAC
>JAIELU010000056.1 GCA_019752775.1 Campylobacterales bacterium
GTATTGAATATTGCTTCTTGACAAATAATAAAAGTAAATGGATGTAAAAAATGTATAAATTAATATTAAAGGGAGAGCTCACATCAGTTTTTTAGATCTCTAAATGAGCTATTGACATGGTGGCAATACAAAGTTTTTAATTTAAATAGAGAAGAGTATTTAAAAACAGATTGTGTTTTTACTAATTCTTTGAAACTCTCTACTGGATATGGATTTTTACACTCTTATGTGGTGAACAAAAGATTTATAAAAATCTCACCTTGGATTATGGATAGTGAAGCCTTTTTAGATGCTGAAAAGCTTTTACGTGGGGTTTTATATTATCGAGGATTAAAAAGCATTTATGGATATGCTCCAAAAAATGTAAAAGAAATAGTTGATTTATATCAAAGCTATAAGTTTAGAATCCATGGAGATTTTAAACTTATGTATTTGAGAGAAAAACCAAACATCGTATTAGATAATTTATACGCAATTTAAGGAGTAATTATGGAATTAACATTTGAGCAAAAAGAGTTAAAAAAAGAGTTGGCTAAATATAAAAGAAAAGTTATAGAGTTAGCAGGTGAAGTTCATGATATCGTTGAAGATACTATCTGGAGTGATTATGTGAGATTACCAAAATTAAGCGAAGATATTAAAAATGCAATGAAAGAAGTTAATGAGTTTCAAGAACAACATCCATATTTAAAGTAGTTTACAATGGAAAATTTAAAAGAAAAACAAATTTGCGAATGTGGTGAAATGAGTGTAATTCAAGCTCAAAAAATATTTAAAGATACTAAATTACCATATAAAAAAGCAAAAAAACTTGTTACTGGCTGTAGTAAAACTTGTTGTAGAAGACCTTTAATGGCTTTATTTAACATGGTAGAGTTTGGTGAAGTTGACTATGAAGAGATTGCATTTTTAATTGATGCAAAAAATGATAGATTAAAGGATGAGTTATGAGTTATGATATCGAACACTTTGTCAAATGGATTAGAGCAAACGATTTAACACCTATAGTCTCTGTTCATAGTGATGATTTAGAATTATTAACACACTTGGATTTATCAAAAAGAAATTTAAAAGATTTACCAGAATCTATAGGAGTTTTGAAAAATTTAAGTGTACTAAAATTATCAAATAACAAAATTAGAAAACTTCCAAAAGCAATTGGTGAATTAAAAAATTTAAGAAACTTACAATGTGAGAATAATTTAATAGAAGAGTTACCCGCAAGTATTTGTAATCTTGCAAATCTTATGATATTAAATCTAAATGTAAATAGATTAAAAGCCCTACCAAAAGGTTTTTATGATTTAAAATCTCTTACAAGACTTACTCTTGCAGCAAATAGAATTGAATATTTAGATGATGATTTTAAGAAATTATCAAAACTTTTATATCTCTCTTTAGAGACAAATGAGTTAGAAGATATTCCTGATATATTTGGGCAAATGCAACAACTATATTATTTGGATTTATCATTTAATCACTTAACTTCCTTGCCCTCTTCTTTATCAAAAATTAAAGAGTTGGAAACTCTTATTTTAGAAGGTAATAGTTTGAAAAAATTGCCATCTTTAGAATCTCACGATATGCTTATAAAACTTGATTTAAGTGGAAATGATTTAAAGTCTTTAGATTTTAATGTTAGTAAACTTGAAGATTTAAAAATATTGATTTTAGATAATAATTCTTTGAAGAAATTACCAAATGAAATTTGTGAGTTAAAGAATTTGACTATTTTATCAGTTAGTTCAAATGAATTAGAAACGCTACCTGAGTTAATTGGAAATTTGAAAAACCTACAAGAATTAGATGTTGAAGATAATGAATTAAATTCTATTCCTGATACGATTAATAACTTAATTAATTTAAAAAATCTTTTTATTGACAACAATAAAGGATTAAAAAAACCACAGTCATTAGAACTAGACTTTTGTGATGTAAAATAGGAGTATTTTATGAATAATTTAGTGTATATGGAAAGTGAAATTTTAAAACTACTTCAAAGCCACGCAAATGATGAATATGCAAAAAATGAACTTGCACCTTGGATTGCTAAAACTTCATTACAAATGGGACATTTATATTCAGATTTAGGTTTAGAAAGTAGAAAAGAGATGGGAGAATTTATGTGTAAAAATTTCACCTCATTGTCAAAACTAAAATCAGAAGATAAAAGATGGAAAAAATATTTATACGATTGTATTGGTAAAACAGCACCTGCTTGTGCTGCTTGTGATGATATAAGTAATTGTTTCAACTGTTCGTTAAATCAATAAAGGAAAAAAAGTGTTCAATAATAAAGATAAGGCTCAAAATATAAACTTTAATAAAAGAGATTTAGCTATTTTAGTCTCTTTTGAGCTTATGATTGTTCTTGTTTCTTTATTTTTTACAATGGATTAATTTAAAAATTCATTGTAAAGATCTTTGTTTTTAGAGAATATTTTATAAGTTACATTTTTGTATGTAAACTCTAAATAATTTGCATGAAGCCATAATCTATTTGATTTTGTAACTTCAAATCTATCTTCTTCACTTAAAGTTTTATTTAGATAATTTTCTGCATTTTCATCATCCACTCCATAAATTGGGTCGCCTAAAATTCTGTGACCAATTGAGTATAAATGAACTCTAATTTGATGTTGTCTTCCTGTTAATGGAATTGCTTCAATAAGTGTTAAATCTTTTTCTTTATTGTATTTTATGGGTTTTATAATAGTTACAGACTCTTTTCCATCATCACAAACTTTCATTCTAACCCCAATTACTAAGCCCTCTCTATCAAGTCCTTTGTTAATTGTCATCTCTTCTTTTATATGTCCTTGCGCAATTGCTAAATATGATTTATGATATTTTTTTTCTTGAAACATCTCTTTTAGTGCTATTTCACTTTTTTTGTTTTTCCCAACTATTATTAAACCTGATGTTTCAGCGTCTATTCTATGGATTAGATTTGCATCTTCCCCAAAATGAAACCTGATTTCATCAAGTAAAGAATAAGGTGTATTTTTAGAAATTGGATGAACCATTAAGTTTGTTGGTTTATCAAATATTGCAAAATCATTAAACTCAATTAAAGGTTTTAAACCCCTAGAAATACCCTCAAAAACAGCAATATAAATATATTCAGTAGGAATAGTTTCTCCTGTATTTATAGTATTCATATTTTCATCAAATATTCTTCCTTTTGATGTTAATCTTTGCCCTATTTTTGGGTCTAATCCTAAATCATTTATTAAAAATATTTGTATTTTCTTATCTTTTATAGCTTTATGTTTTTTAAGTGTAAATGGCAAACTTTTGTCCTATTCTTTTTTTGGTAATCTGTTATTTTTTATCAGATTTTTTAATTTTAGATTTTGTCTTTTTAGATACAATATCATACTAAAATAATCAAAAATACTTTATAAAAACGAAAACAAGGGACTATTAAAATGGTTGAAAGATATGCTAGAGAAGAAATGACAAAACAATGGACACAGCATGCAAGATACGCAGCGTGGCTTGAAGTTGAAAAAGCAGCTGTAAAAGCATGGAATAAACTGGGTCTTATCCCTGATGCTGATTGTGAAAAGATTATTAAAAATGCTACTTTTTCAGTTGAGAGAATTGAAGAAATTGAAGCCGTTACAAAACATGATTTAATCGCTTTTAATACAAGTGTAAGTGAGAGTTTAGGTGAAGAATCAAGATGGTTTCACTATGGAATGACATCTTCAGATGCTGTGGATACGGGTGTTGCTCTTCAAATGAGAGATTCTTTAAAAATTATTATTGAAGATGTAAAAATGCTAATGGAATCTATTAAAAAAAGAGCAATTGAGCATAAAATGACTTTAATGGTTGGAAGAAGTCATGGTATTCATGGTGAGCCTATTACTTTTGGTTTAACTTTAGCTGTTTGGTATGATGAGATGGCAAGACATCTAACAAATCTAGAACAAACTATGGAAGTAATTGCTGTTGGTCAAATTTCAGGTGCAATGGGTAACTTTGCTCATGCACCTTTAGAGCTTGAAGAGTATGCAATGGCTGAATTAGGTTTAAAATGTGAGCCTTGTTCAAATCAAGTAATTCATAGAGATAGATATGCAAGACTTGCAACAACACTTGCACTTTTAGCATCTTCAATTGAAAAATTCGCAGTTCAAGTAAGACATTTACAAAGAACAGAAGTTTATGAGTGTGAAGAGTACTTTGCAAAAGGTCAAAAAGGTTCTTCTGCAATGCCACATAAAAGAAATCCAATTTTAACAGAAAATATAACTGGACTTGCAAGAATGATTAGAGCATATGCAGCACCTGCCATGGAAAATGTTGCACTATGGCATGAAAGAGATATTTCACACTCATCAACTGAGAGATTCTGGTTACCAGATGCATTTATTACATCTGATTTTATGCTACATAGAATGAATAGTGTTATTGCAAACTTATCAGTAATGCCTGAAAACATGATGAAAAATCTTAATTTAACGGGTGGATTAGTTTTCTCTCAAAGAGTATTATTAGAACTTCCACTTGCAGGTGTAAGTAGAGAAGATGCATATAGAATCGTTCAAAGAAATGCAATGAGAGTTTGGGAAGAAATCCAACAAGGAAAATCAACTACAAATGAAAAAGGTGAATCGTTATATCTTCAATATCTTTTAGCAGATGAAGAATTAAGAAATTCATTAAGTGAAGAAAAAATAAGAGAGTGTTTTAATTTCGATTATTACACAAAAAATGTAGACGCTATTTTTAATAGAGTTTTTAAATAATAAGGTAATTTATGGGAATTATGATTAAAAAAAGAAATGGTCGTAAAGAGATTTTAGATATTACTAAAATTCAAAAAATGACTATTGAATCAACAGCTGATTTAGATGGTGTATCTCAAAGTGAACTTGAACTTGATGCTCAAATAAAATTTGTAGATGGAATGAGTTCATCGGATATACAAGATGCACTTATAAAAACGGCAGTAGAAAAGATTGATATTGATGTTCCAAATTGGACTTTTGTTGCAGCAAGACTTTTTGTTTTTGATTTATATCATAGAGTTGGAAAAGCAACCCATGGAATAAAAGGTGAGCCATATTGCCATTTAAAAGATTATTTAAAATATGGAAAAGATGCAGGAAGATTAATACCTAATCTGGGTGTTGGTTATGATTTAGATGATTTAGATAATTATATTGATTCATCAAGAGACTTTTTATTTAATTACTTAGGTATTAAAACTTTATACGATAGATATTTAATCAAAAATAATAAAGCTGAACCAATCGAATTACCACAACATATGTTTATGGCAATAGCTATGTTTTTAGCTCAAGATGAAGTTAATAAACAACAATGTGCAAAAGAGTTTTATGATGTAATCTCTAAATTTGAAGTTATGTTAGCAACTCCAACTTTATCAAATGCTAGAACAAATAGACACCAATTATCTTCTTGTTATATTGGAAGTTCTCCTGATAATATCGAGGGAATTTTTGATGGTTACAAAGAAATGGCATTATTGTCAAAATTTGGTGGTGGAATCGGTTGGGATTGGAATCAAATCAGAGCTTTAGGTGGTGTTATTGATGACCATAAAAGTGCTGCTGGTGGAACAGTTCCATTTTTAAAAATCACAAATGATATAGCAATTGCAGTTGATCAATTAGGTACACGAAAAGGTGCAATTGCTGTTTATATGGAACCTTGGCATATGGACATTGTTGATTTTATTGATTTAAAGAAAAACTCAGGTGAAGAAAGAAGAAGAGCCCACGATTTATTCCCTGCTTTATGGATTACTGATTTATTTATGGAAAGAGTTTTAGAAGACTCTTATTGGACTTTATTTGACCCTTATGAAGTAAAAGATTTAAGCGAATGTTATGGTGATGAATTCAAAGCTAAATATATTGCTTATGAAGAAGATGCAACTATTACTAAAAATACAATGAAGGCAAAAGATTTATGGAAAAAAGTTCTAACTTCATATTTTGAATCTGGAAGTCCATTTTTATGTTTCAAAGATACAGCAAATAGAGCAAATCCAAATGCACATGTTGGGCATATAAGAAGTTCAAATTTATGTACAGAGATTTTCCAAAATACAAATCCAAATCACTATAAAATCAAATTAGAGTTTATGGATGGAACAATTTCTACTTATGAAGAAGAAAATTTAATTGTTGTTGATGGTGGAATCACTAAAAAAGCAAATAAAGTTTCTGCCCTTGATAGCGTAAATGGAAAAAGAGTATTTATCGTAGAAAAAGAAAAAATTGATGGTGATACAGCTGTTTGTAACTTAGCATCTGTAAATCTTTCAAGAATTAACACAAAAGAAGATATTGAAAGAGTTGTGCCAATAGCTATTAGAATGTTAGACAATGTTATTGATTTAAATTTCTATCCATTAAGAAAAGTAAAAGCTACAAACTTAAAATCAAGAAGTATTGGTCTTGGAGTTATGGGTGAAGCTGAAATGTTAGCTGAATACAAACTTGTTTGGGGTTCAAATGAACACTTCAAAAAAATTGATCAAATTATGGAATCAATTTCATATAATGTTATAAAATCAAGTTCAGATTTGGCGAGCGAAAAAGGTATTTATCCAACATTTAAAGGTTCAAATTGGTCAAAGGGTATTATGCCTCATGATCATGCTCCACAAGCTGTAAATGCTCTTGTAAATAAAGATTTATTTGATGCTTCTTATGATTGGGATAGTTTAAGAGAAAAAGTAAAAAAAGATGGAATGAGAAATGGTTACCTAATGGCAGTTGCTCCAACTTCTTCTATTTCTATTTTAGTAGGAACTACGCAAGCTATTGAGCCTGTTTATAAAAGAAAATGGTTTGAAGAGAATTTATCAGGATTAATCCCAGTTGTTGTTCCAAAACTATCTCCTGAGACTTGGAATTATTATACACCTGCTTTTGAAATTGACCAATTATTAGTTATAAAAGCAGCAGCAATAAGACAAAAATGGATAGACCAAGGTCAATCAACAAATATTTTCATGAGCTTAGATAAAGCAAGTGGAAAACATTTACATGAAATCTATACATTAGCTTGGAAGTTAGGACTTAAATCAACATATTATTTAAGAAGCCAATCACCAGAAGCAAAAAATGATGTAGAAGATAGAAGCATGGAATGTTCAGGTTGTCAATAAGATAACCTGCCTTATCAATGAACAATTTAATTAATACAAAATTTTAGAAAAAAGCAGAGGACTTTTAATGGAGCGAAAAACCATATATAATCCAGACTCAAAAGAGAGTCTAAACGATAGAAGAATTTTTGGTGGAAATAGTGATGGTATGATTAATTTCACAAAAATGAAATATCAATGGGCATTAAATCTTTGGGATACAATGGAAGCTAATACATGGTTCCCAAGAGAAGTTCAAATGACAGGGGATGCAAAAGATTATAAATATCTAACAGAGCCTGAAAAAAGAATGTATGATTTAGTTTTATCTCAACTTATTTTTATGGATTCTTTGCAAACAAATAATCTAATGGACAATATAAATCCATACATCACAGCTCCTGAAATAAATGCTTGTCTTTCAAGACAATCTTATGAAGAAGCAAATCATAGTAAATCTTACGCAGTTATGGTTGAGTCTATTTCTGACAATTCAGACCAAATTTATGATATGTGGAAAACAGATTTAAAACTAAAAGAAAAAAATAATTATATTGCAACTGTTTACAAAAACCTTTCAGGTCATGTTACAGATGAAAAAATAGTATTAGCACTTTTTGCAAATCAGATTTTAGAGGGATTATACTTTTATGCTGGATTTGCTGCTATGTATGCTCTTGGTAAATCAGGAAAAATGCTAGGAAGTTCACAAATGATTAGATTCATCCAAAGAGATGAAGTAACTCATTTATTACTTTTCCAAAATATGATAAATTCAGTTAGAAAAGAAAGACCAGAACTATTTACAGCTGATTTAGAAGAAAAAGTAAGAGTAATGTTTAGAAAAGCCGTAGAACTAGAATCATCTTGGGGTTCATATATCACTCAAGGACAAATCCTAGGTTTCACAGATGGAATCATAAAACAATATATTCAATATCTAGCAGATAAAAGACTTGATGCAGTTGGATATAAACCAGAATACAATGTAAAACACCCTATTCCATGGGTAGATGGATACGCAAGTTTCAACGACCAAAGAACAAACTTCTTTGAAGGAAATGTAGTAAATTACTCAAAAGGTTCAATCGACTTCGACGATTTTTAGAATTCCATCTTTTGCCCAGACTCGGCGTTGAAGTTTTAAATTTATAGACTCACTTACTACAGTAAGCTCCTCCATAAATTTA
>JAIELU010000174.1 GCA_019752775.1 Campylobacterales bacterium
GTAAATCTAAAATATCTAAATAAAGAGTTTGAGCTTTTTGTTCAAAATGAAAGAGTAATTTTAGAGTGTGAAACAAATGGGAAAATTTTTTATATGGTTTTTGTTGGAGCTTTAAATGTTGGACAAATGGTGTTTGAATTTGAAGATAGAGTTGAAACAAATACAAATGCAAAAGAGATGAAAGTATATACTTATGAAAATATTGAAATAACTAAAGGTGAATGTTTAGGATATTTCAAAATGGGTTCAACTGTTGTTATGCTTTGGGAAAAAGAGATGGTAGAACTTCAAGATTTACTTGATAAAAATGTTAGATTTGGACAAAAAATAGCAAATTTTTTATAAAATAAAAGAGAGATTAGTTGAATAATAAAATATCTTTAAAAATAGCTTGGTTGTTTATTGTAATTTTTTTACTATATGTATCTTTTGTAGTATTTTTATTATCTCCTAAAATAAACTATTTTATATTGAATAGTTTAATATTTGCATTTGTAGTATTTTTAGTAATTACAGCATTTGTGATTATAAAAATAATTGCTCCTATTAATCAATTTGAAACAAATAAAAAAACTTTTGATGAACAGGTTTGTATAAAAACAAAAGAAATTGAAAATAAATTATATTTTGATGAGTTGACAAATTTAAAAAATAGATATGCTTTAGAAGAAGAGATAAAAGAGAATGATTTTGTATCAATAACTTTAATTGATATAGATTCTTTTGACGATATAAACGAACTTTATGGATTTTCAACTGGTAATTTAGTTTTAATTGAAGTTGGAAAAATATTAAATGAATTTTCATTAAAATATGATGTTTCAGTTTATAGAATATATGGAAATGTATATTGTTTAGCTGATAAAAAAATGATGGGATTTTTTAGATTTAATGAATTAATAGAAGAATTAGCAATACTTTTTAAAAATAAACCGCTTTATATTGAACATCTTGATCTTGATATTTTTGTAAATATAACTTTGGGTATTTCAATTGCTCAAGAAGAATCTATAAAAACAGCAGGAATTGCACTTAAAAAGCTAAAAAGAACAATCTTCCATATTTTGTTTATAACAATGACATAGATACAAAAGAGATGATTGAAAAATCTATGTATTGGCGAGAGAAAATAAAAAAAGCACTTAAAAATGATAAGGTAATACCATTTTATCAAGCTATTTTTGATGTAGATAAAAATATAGTTAAATATGAAACTTTGATGAGAATAGAAGATATTAATGAAAAAGGTGAAATTGTTTATTTAAGTCCTTATTTTTTCCTTGATATTTCTGTTAAAACAAAACAATATCTTCAATTATCAAACCAAATAATATCAAAAGCTTTGAAAGATTTAGGGAAAACTGATAAACAAATATCTATAAATTTAAGTTTTAAAGATATTTTAGATGGTGAGTTTATAGTTTTTTTAGATGAAAGTCTTGACAAAATTACTAATGAAGATAAATCAAGAGTAGTTTTTGAAATTTTAGAAAGTGATTATATTAGTGATTATACTTTACTTGAGGATTTTATTAGTAAGTATAGAAAACAAGGCATAAAAATTGCAATTGATGATTTTGGAACGGGATATTCAAATTTTGCACATATTTTAAAAATCAAACCAAATTACATAAAAATAGATGGTTCATTAATTAAAAATATTTATACAGACAAAAATTCACATGAAATGGTTAAATCAATTATTGATTTTAGTAAAGCTTTAAACATAAGAGTAATTGCAGAGTTTGTTCACTCTCAAGAAGTATTTGATTCTTTGGTTAAATTAGGTGTTGATGAATTACAAGGTTTTTATTTAGCTGAACCAGCACCAGATTTCTTTAGTTTTAATTAAAAACAAGTTTATTGTTGTAGAATTAAACTAAAATAAAAAGGATTAAAATGTCAACTATTACAGAATTAGGAACATTAGATTTATCTGGTACAAAAAAAGGAAAAATTTCTATTTCAAATGTAACTGAACCTTATGGAAAAGATACAGAAGACATAGTTAGTATTGGTATTTCTTTAAATGGGCAAGATATTCAATGGAAATCTCATATCCCTTATGAGAACTTAGCAGATGTGATTTTAATACTTCAAAAAGCATTAGATACTAAAAAATAAAATTCATAATTTTATGAAATAATTTTGTGATATAATATCCTTTTAAAGAGGTATATTATGTCACAAAAAAGAATTATAGGAAGAAGAGAAATAGTATCTATCTTAGATTTAGAACTGTTCGATTTAGATGTAAAAATTGATACAGGAGCTGATTCTAATTCCCTACATTGTGATGATATTTTTATTGACGATGAGAAATTTGTAAATTTTACATTATTAGATGAAATTCATCCAGCTTATCATGGCAAAAAGATGAAAATGCCACTTTATAAATATAAAAGAGTAAAAAGTTCAAATGGAACTGTACAATTAAGAGCATCTATAAAAGTAGATATATTGTTTTTTGGTAAAAAATATAAAACAGTTATTTCTTTGACTGATCGTTCTGATATGAAATATCCTATGTTAATGGGAAGAAAGTTTTTAACTGAGCGGTTTTTAGTTGATGTTTCAAAAGAATATCTTACAAAAGTAAATTAAAAGAGATTAATATGAGAATTTATATATTATCAAGAAATAAAGATCTATATTCAACAAGAAGATTAGTTGAAGAAGCGACTGCAAAAGGTTGGGAAGTTAGAGTAATAGATTATTTAAAATGTACTATTGAAATTATGAAAAATGAGTTAGTTGTAAATTATGAAGGAAAAGTATTACCAACTCCTGATGCAATAATTCCCCGAATTGGAGCTAGTAGAACATTCTATGGTGCTGCAATGGTAAGACACTTTGAAATGATAGATGTATTTAGTACAACAGGAAATTTAGCACTTACTAGAAGTAGAGATAAATTAAGAAGTTTGCAAGTTTTATCCAAAAATGGTGTTGATATGCCAAGAACTGTTTTTGCTTCAAATAAATCAAATGCTAAAGATGTGATTGCTCTAAGTGGAGGAGCTCCTTTAGTATTAAAAATTCTTGAGGGAACACAAGGTGTTGGTGTTGTTTTAGTTGATAGCGAAAAAGCAGCAAAATCTGTTTTAGATGCATTTTATGGAATGGATGTAAATTTACTTGTTCAAGAGTATATCGAAGAAGCAGGTGGAGCTGATATTAGAGCATTTGTGGTAAATAATGAAGTTGTAGGTGCCATGAAAAGACAAGGTGCAGAGGGAGATTTTAGATCAAACTTACATCAAGGTGGAAGTGCAGTTGCATATAAACTTAATAGAAAAGAAAAAGCAACAGCAATAGCAGCAGCACGAGCGATGGGACTTGGTGTTTGTGGAGTTGATATGATTCCATCAAAAAGAGGACCACTTGTAATGGAAGTAAATTCAAGCCCAGGTTTGGAAGGAATTGAAAAATCTACAAATATTAATATTGCAGAAAGAATTATGGAATTTATTGAAAAAAGCCTAAAAGTTAGTTGTTCAAGTAATCCGCAAAAAAGAAGAATCAAAAAAGACAATATAGGAGCATAATATTGCTCCTAAAAATATTTTAATTATAAGTCAAAGTTTCTCTTAGTTCTTGTGTCCACAAAGCCATCCCACCAAATAAATGAGCTGTATTTTTATATCCTTGCTCTATTAAAAAATTTCCAATAACTTTTGTTCTATTTGCATGAGCACAAATTAAAATAAAAGTTTGCTCTTTTGAAGTAACTAATTTATCGAACTCTTTCATCCAATTTTTTATATCATACTCACCAAATTCATCAAAAAAAGTTAATAAATGAGCATTTCTTATAACTCCTGTTCTTTTGAATTCTTCTTTTCTTCTAACATCAATCATTATAATATTATCATCAATCATTTTTTCTACTATTTTAGGTTGTAATTCAGTTAATATATTCATTATTATCCTTTTAATAAATTTGATATTAACATAAAATATATAATAAAATCTTATAATATTAAACATGTAAACAAACTCTTTACAAAGATTAAATATAATACAAAAAATAAAAAGGTAGTAGAGAATGAAAAAAATATTTCTAATATTTTTAATTAGTGTAATGGGTGTTTATGCCTATGAAGAGTTAAATATAGATAATTTTGAAGAAAAGATAAAAGGCAAAAATGTAATTGTTGATTTTTATGCTCCATGGTGTCCACCTTGTAAAATTGTTGCAAATAATTTAGAAAATTTTAATATTTCAAAACCTAAAGAAGTTCATATTTATAAAGTAAATGTGGATGATGAATTAAATCTTGCTAAAAAATATGGAGTTTCTGCTCTTCCAACTTTGATTTATTTTAAAAATGGAAAAGTTGTAAAAGATTATGTTGGTGTTTTAAACTCTGATGAGTTACTTCAAGCATCAAAAGAAAATTTTAAATAAAGATAAATTAAATGAAAAAACTTTTATTATTAATATGTACCTTTATATACTCCTTTTCGGCTGGGTTAAATCAGGAATTTTTAGAACCTAATGAGGCTTTTAAACCAACTTTCACTAAAAATGAAGATAGTATAAATTTTAAATTAGATTTAGGTCGAGATATTTATTTATATGCTGATAAATTAAAAGTTTTTATTATAAAACCTGAAAAAATTGAGATTACAAAAGAGATAAATATTCCAAAAGCAGTAGCTTATGAAGAGTTTATAGTTCATTTTAATAATTTAGAGTTAACTATTCCTTTTAGTTTATTAAAATCAAAAGTTGAATCAAATGACTATGAAATAGAAATTAAATTCCAAGGATGCTCAAAACTTGGACTTTGTTATGCTCCAATGAGTGAAAAATATTTGCTTACATTTGATAATAATATTTCAAAAATACAGACTATAAAAGAAGAACAACAAGCAGAAACTACAACTTTAAATGAAACCGATTCAATTGCAAATAGTTTAAAAGATGGAAATTTAATTCTGGTTTTAGCAACTTTTTTTGGGTTTGGATTATTACTTTCGTTAACACCTTGTGTTTTTCCAATGATTCCAATTTTATCATCTATTATTGTAGGCGCTTCAAAAAATGAAGTTATGAGTGCAAAAAAAGGTTTCTTTTTATCTTTTATTTATGTACTTTCAATGAGTGCTGCTTATACGATTGCAGGAGTTATTGCAGGAATTTTTGGAGCAAACTTACAAGTTGCACTTCAAAATCCTTATGTTTTAGTTGTTTTTGCTTCAGTTTTTGTGGCACTTGCATTTTCGATGTTTGGATATTTTGAAATAAAACTTCCACAATCAATTCAAACAAAACTGAATAAAACAACAGATGGAAAAGAAAAAGAAGGAATAATTGGAGTTGCAATAATGGGATTTTTATCAGCTTTAATAGTTGGTCCTTGTGTTGCACCTCCACTTGCTGGTGCTTTAGTTTATATAGGTCAAACGGGCGATGCCGTTCTTGGTGGAATGGCTTTATTTGTTATGAGTTTAGGAATGGGAGTTCCTCTTTTACTTATTGGTTTGGGTGCTGGAAGATTTATGCCAAAACCTGGTGGTTGGATGGAAAACATTACCAAAATATTTGGAATTATAATGTTAGGAGTTGCTATTTGGCTACTTGATAGAGTTTTGAGTCCTTCAATTATTATGTCTTTATGGGCATTATTATTCCTAGCAACGGCAATATACTTAAAAACTCAATCAAATATGATTGCTGAATTAGCTAGTTCGGTTTTATTTATTTTGGGAGTAGTTTTGTTGGTAGGTCTTATAAGTGGTTCTACAAATCCATTAAAACCACTTGAAAAGTTGACAGGTTCTGCGAATGTAATAAAAGAAGATAAATTAGTTTTTCACAAAATTAAAAATATAAGTGAACTTGAACTTGCAATCAAAAACTCAAATAAACCAGTACTTTTAGACTTCTGGGCTTCTTGGTGTGTTGCTTGTAAAGAGTTTGAAGAGATAACTTTTAAAGATGAAGAGGTTATGAAAAAACTTCAAAACTTTACACTTCTAAAAGCTGATGTTACAGCAAATAGTGATGAAGATAAAGCTTTGCAAAAAATGTTTGGAGTTGTAGGTCCTCCTGCACTTATTTTTTGGGATAAAGATAAAAAGGAGATTAATTCATCAAAAATTATTGGATATAAGAATCCAAAAGAATTTTTAGAAATACTAAATAAAAACTTTTAAAAGAAGAAAACTCTTCTTTTAAATAATATTTCTCTATAATAAAATTTTAGGATTTATTATGGAACTCTCAACTGATTTTTTAATTATTTTTTCAACAATTATATTTGTTTCTTCTTTAGTTCATGGAAGCATTGGATTTGGTTTTCCAATGATTGCAACTCCTTTATTGGCTATGGTTACAGATATGAAAACTGCAATTTTGTATATAGCAATTCCAACACTTTTGATTAATCTTATTTCAATTTATAGTGAGGGAAATTTTTTAGAAGCAATAAAAAGATTTTATCCTTTGGCCCTTATTGGAATGATTGGAAGTGCAATTGGTACACAAATACTTATTTATTCTAGTTCTGAACTTTTTAAATTATTGTTAGCTTTTTCAATTCTTTTATATCTTTTTATTCAAAAGTTTAAAATACAAATGAAATGGATAGGAGAAAAGAAAACATTATCAATGGTAGTTTTTGGATTAATTGCTGGAATAATAGGTGGTTTAACAAATGTAATGGCTTCAATTTTGATAATTTATTCTCTTGAATCAAAACACTCAAAAAAAGAGATAATTCAATCTACAAATTTATGTTTTTTATTTGGTAAAGTTACTCAAATAGTGCTTTTTACTTTTCATGGTTCATTTACTTATGAGTTGTTGACTTTATCTTTTAGTAGTTTGATTATTGTTGTAATTGCTATGTTTGTTGGGCTTAAAATAAAAGATAAAATGCCAAAAGAGAGTTATGTAAAAGTTGTAAAAGTAGTTTTATTTTTGATAGCTTGTGTTTTGATTTATCAAACAATGATTTAAAAGAGAGAAAACTCTCTTTTAAATTTTTAAATAAATATAAATGCACCTAAAATCATAACTGCAAGATATAAAGATCCAAATATTGCTCCTAAAGCCCACCATCTGCCTTGAGAAATATATCCAGCTCCATACCAAATAGGTGATGGACCTGTTCCATACGGAGTTATAATTCCCATAACACCTAAACTTCCTGCAAGAATAATTGTAAATGGCACAATTTGTTCAGGAGTTAATAAATTAACTGCAATTGCCATAAAGATTGGAATAAGTGCAGTAACATGTGCAGTAACACTAGCAAAAAAGTAGTGTAACAAGAAAAATAAAACAAGTAATGAAATAATAAGAGTTGTTGGAGTCATTCCTGATAACATTGTTTGTGTATTTGCTCCAATCCAAGCTAAAACCCCAACCTTTTGAAGTCCAGCTGCCATTGCAACTAAAGATGAGAACCAAATTAATACATCAAATGCAGCTTTATTTGAAATTAAATCATCCCAAGTAATTACATTTGTTAAAACCATAATAGCAACAATTGAAATAGCTACAGTTGTTGCATCTACTCCAAACTCTTTTCCAAATATCCAAAGAATCAAAGCAACAGTAGCAAGAATACCCATTAAATACTCTTTAAATGTAACAGGACCTAATATTTTAAGTTCTTCTTTTGCCCAAGCTGGAGCTTCTGGAGATTTTTTTTGAGTTGGTGGGTAAACTACATAAGCTAACCATGGAGTTAATAAAAAAAGTGGAATCATAAGTGGTAACATAACTGATGACCATTCTACCCAACTAATCGCATGACCTGTACTTTTAGTGATTAAATCAACTGCAAGTAAATTTGGAGCAAGAGCTGTTAAGAACATAGAACTTGTAACACAAGTAGTTGCAATTGCAACCCATGAAATATAAGCACCTAATTTTCTTGGATCCTTATCTGGATATGAATCAAAAATATGTGGAATATTAATAGCCACAGGGTAAACCGAACCACCACTTCTTGCTGTATTTGATGGCATAAATGGAGCTAAAACTAAATCTGAAAATGCAACTGCATATCCAAGACCTAATGAACTTTTACCCATATATCTAATCATAATTAACGATACCCTTTTTCCAAGACCTGTTTTTTTGTAACCAAGTGCAAACATAAATGCTGCAAAAATTAACCAAATAACACTATTTGAAAAACCAGATAACGCCCAAGCTATACCATCTTTTGGACTTCCAATTAGTCCTAAAAGAGCAACCAAACAAATACCTGTGAAACCAACAAGTGCCGCTGGAACTGGTTCTAAAATAAGACCAAC
>JAIELU010000062.1 GCA_019752775.1 Campylobacterales bacterium
AATAAAGTTATAAACAATAAAGTGCTATTTATCTATAACTTAGAAAGAGTATATAATAAATATAAACCAAAATTCAACCAAATATGTGTAATATATTCGTTCGGAGATGGACCATTCAGAATCAGGATATCATCATTTTTATTCATCCCCAGTCTGAAGTTCAAAGCAGTAATTCCATTTTTACAAATGTGGCAAGAAAGAATGTCCCTGTTCAGAGGAAAACATTTTGTTTACTAATATTTTTGAAGGTGTAAAAATATGATTTATATTTGCATTTTTAAATAAAAAATCATCTGCTATTTCATTTTCTCTAACTATTGTTACAATATTAGGATTTAATTTTTTAGCAGTTGCCAATATTGATAAATTTGTCGTATCATCATCTGTAACAGCGGCAATCACAACAGCTTGTTTTATTCCTGCATCAATAAGCACTTCTTTATCATCTGCATTTCCAAAAATAAGATTTGAAATCTCTTTTTGACTAAAGTGCAAATCTTTATTTTTATCAATTTCGATTAATTTTACTTCAATATTATTTTCATTTAATTTTTCAAAAATCTTTCTTCCCATTCTTCCATAACCACAAATGATATATAAACCTTTTGGAAAAACTGGTAAAAAGGCATTTAAATTATCTATTTGATAAAGCCACTTTTCTAATTTAAATAAATTAGGAGCCCAAAGTGCCATACCAATTTCTGATGAAATAATAGAAAAAGGATTTACAATAACCTCAGCCTCTAAATCTTTTAGATTTTCTGTGTGATTTGAACTTGTTGATTTAACTGCAACTTTTATATTTTTATTTAAAGCTTTTGCTATTAAAGTTATTTTTAAATTTAAAGCATCATCATCAAATAAAGAGACTATTGCTTTACAATTTGTTTTTTTTAATCCAGCACTTTCTAAAACTTTTACAGAATAACTTTCACTTGCTAAAAGAGGAACTGTTGGCGTGAAATTTTCTAAAATTAAATTATTTATTTTTAATTTATCTTTTTCTATAACAACTGTTCGAAGACCTTGTTCTAAAGCTTTCATAATTATTTTTCGTGTAACTTGGTTATAACCTAAAACTACGATAAATTTTTCATTGAGATTTTTTATTTGTCTTAAAAACTTTGCTTTTTCTATTTCTTGCAAAAACAAATTATCTCTAAATAAAGCAATTAAAGAGCCAATACTATAAAACCATCCTAAAACAGTTAAATATATAGAAACACTAACCCACATTCTTTGAGGATAACTAAAAGCATAGGGTGTTTCACCAAATCCAATTGTTGTTGCTGTGTAAGAGATAAAATAAAATGCATCAAAAATAGTCATATAATAAGAATTACCATTTTCATCAGTACCTTCAATAAAAGTCAAGCCTAAAATAGAAATTGAATAGGTAATTAATATTATTAAAAAAGGTCTTCTCATTTTTTGTAAGATTATAAATAATGAATTATTTCTCAATATATTATCTTCTTATCTTTTTGACTTTAGAGTATCACCAACATAAAGTGCCACAGAAGTGATATTTGCCAATAAAGCACCTCCTGATAAAGAAACAATAATAGCCATAATTTCAGAATTCATTCCTGTTGTATAAACACTTATAGTCCAAACACTAGCAGCTGCAATCAACTGTATGTCTGCAACTAAAGATGTTGCTAATAATACTGAACCTAATTGTGTTTTGTCTCCAAGTTTTAAAATTGTTGCTATTAGATTTATTACTATTGCTGCAAATAATTCATATTTACTATGACTTGCAATTGTGTTCATATCACCATAAAAAAACCCGAAATTTAGAGTCATTGCTAAAATAATAAAAAATCCAGAAATTACTTTATCTAAATTCATTTACTTCTCCTTTATTTTTTACTAAGTTTAATTTTCTTCTAAATACCTCATCAATATCATCATGTACTCTTGAATCTTTATCTAAAAAAAGTAATTTATTTTTATCAAGTTGTTTTATATTTTTAAGCCCCATTATTGCCAATAAACCTTTTACATTTTTCAAAAGATTTTTATGATAATTCGCAACATAATTTGCATGTCTAAATACAAAATATTTTCTTCTTTTTTTCTTATCTTGAGTTGCTAAACCAACTGGACATTGTCTCCCTGTTGTTCCTGAGCAATATCTTGCTCGAATACAACCAGCACTCATCATAAAACCACGGGCAATTTGTAAAAAATCAGCCCCTAAACTCATCACAATTATAATATCATCAGGAGTAAGTATTTTTCCACTTGCAACTATTTTTATTTTATCTCTTATTCCATAATCACTTAAAACTTTATCCACTAAATAAACAGAATCTCTTACATTTAATCCAACTCTTTCCATCATTTCTAAAGGAGCAGTAGCACTTCCTCCACTTCCTGAATCAAGAGTAATATAATCAGGATAAGCATCAATTCCAGAATCAACTCTTCTTTTTATCTCTTTTGCATACGGTTCGATATTTTGCGTATCTGAAATTACTATTTTTATTCCTACTGGTTTTCCTGAAAGCTCTTGAAGAGTTCCAATAAAATCAAATAACTCTTCAATAGTATTTGCATACGGAAATCTATTTGGAGAAAAAACATCTTTATAAGCTTCAACATTTCTATAATAAGCAATTGCAGGAGTTACTTTCGGTCCTGTTAGTTTTCCACCTGTTTGTTTTGCACCTTGAGCTATTTTTATTTCTGTCATCTGACAAAAACTCATAACTTTTTGATATCTATCAGGATCAAACTTCCCACTTTTATCTCTAGTTCCATAAAGTCCTGAACTAATTTGAAATACAACATCTGGCATATCAGAAGGAACTGTTTCAGGAAAAGCTTCCAACGGTGCATCCCAATTTGGTCTATAAAACTGTTCTTTATTCATATCTAAAATATAAGTTTCAGCTTCTGGGTCATTTTTGAAAACTAATTTTCGATAAACATCAGCAGCAATTGCACCATTAAAAAGGAATTTTGTAGCTCTTTTTATCTTTTTATTTAAAGATGAACTATCAACTATTGTCATATATGATGAATCATAATTTTCATGAGTAACAAAAAAGTTTGATGTAACTCCACCCTCACCTGAATTTATTGGAAATTTACCAATATATGAACCTTGAACAAAAGCTCTTGTTCCCTCAGGTGAAATAGAACCGTCACTCATAGCAGATCTGGCAATTATACTTTTTGATGTATAAGGGTTTTTTCTTTTTTCTCCAAAAGTTACTTCAAAATCATTTTCAACTTCGTTATCATTTAAAACAATATTTGCATGTCTAATCATAAACTTAGGTTCAGGTAAAGGTTGGGCTGGAGAAAATGATGCATAATTTGGAACATCTCTTGCTGCTTTATAAACCCAATCTAATTTATCTTTTGATTCATAAAACTTTTCATCTCCAAAATATTGTCTAAAAGGCTCTCTAACCTCTTCTAATAAATATCTCAATCTTCCAATAATTGGATAATTTACAAGTAATTGATGTTCTCTTTGAACATATTTATCATAAACATACCAAGCAATTATTCCAACTACAAATAAAATCCCAAAAGATTCTTCTAAACTTAACGCCATCCTATTCCTTTTTACTTGAGACTAAAAATCCACTTAAAACTATTAAGATTATACCAAAAACTATCAACATTGAAGGAAAGTTGTCTCCTAAAATAAGTCCTAAAATTATTGAAAAAACAATATTACTATATGATATTGTTCCAATAATTCCAGCTTTTGCAAAAGAGTATGCTTTTGTCATATAAATTTGAGCAAAAGTAGAAAAAACTCCTAATAATATAATATAAGTCCAATCATTTAATTGTGGTGCAGTAAATGTTCCTAACATAAAATCTAAATTTGGATTTACATAAAAATTTCCTATTATCATTAAAATCAAAGGTCCAATAGTTCCTATTGTCATAAATGATAAAACAATAGCTCTTGAATCATAATATGTTCGTAGTTCTCGAACAGATGTATAAGCAAGTGCAGCTCCTACTCCTGATAATATTCCCAAATAATCACTTTTTTCTAAACTACTTCCATCAAATTCCGTGATAAATAAAATTCCAATGAAACCTATAAATACACCAATCCAACCTTTAAAACCTAACTTTTCATTTAAAAATACATATGCTAAAACTGCTGTAAAAATAGTAGATGTTTTAGAAAAAGTCATAGCTTCACCAAGAGGTATTTGTGAAATATTATAAAAGAAAAATAATAATGCAACAAATCCAGCTACTCCTCTAAAAGTTAATAACCAGAATCTTCCACCTTGTTGTTTTAAAGGAGATCTATAAATAGATATTAAAATAAAAAAAACACCAAAAACATTTCTAAAAAATACAACCTCAACTGAACTCATAGAATCACTTAATTCTTTTGCAGCCGCACCCATAAAAGCAAATAATAAAGAGGCATAAAGCATATATTTTATGCCTTTGCTGACTTGATTTTCCATATAATAACCTTTTTCTTAAAAGCAAATTGTAGTATTGTTTTTATATCTTAAAGCTTATTTTAGCTATTATATTACCCTTATATAAACAGTTCATAGGGGAAACATGGAATACTTAAAAATTATTGGAGGGAACGATATTTCAGGAAGCGTTGAAATATCAGGTGCAAAAAATGCAGCACTACCTTTAATTGCTTGTACTATTTTGGGAAACAATGAAATAACGATTGGAAACTTACCAAATGTAGTTGATATTAATACTTTTTTAAAACTAATCAAAAAACTTGGTGGAACTTTTCAAAAAGACAATAACACAGTAAAAATCAATACATCAACTATAAATAACACAACTGCAACTTACGATATTGTAAAAACAATGAGAGCATCTATTTTGGTTTTAGGTCCAATTCTTGCTAGATTTGGAGTTTGTGAAGTTTCACTTCCAGGTGGTTGTGCAATTGGTCAAAGACCTGTTGATTTACATCTAAAAGCTTTAGAGCAAATGGGTGCAAAAATTGAAATTTTACACGGATATATTAGAGCCACTGCACCAAATGGTTTAAAAGGTGCAAAAATTGTATTTGATAAAGTAACTGTTGGTGGAACTGAAAATACAGTTATGGCAGCTGCACTTGCATATGGAACAACTACAATTATAAATGCAGCAAAAGAGCCTGAAATCGTACAACTTTGTGAAGTATTAGCAAATTCAGGAGTTAATATCCAAGGTATTGGAACTTCAAAAATCATAATTGAGGGAACGGGACAAAAACTATTAGAAATCAAAGATTTTGATGTTATCCCTGATAGAATTGAAGCAGGAACTTATATGTGTGCTGCAGCTATTAAAAACCAAAAAATAAAAATTGAAAAAGTAATTCCCCTACATTTAGAAGCTGTAATTTCAAAACTTGAAGAAATGGGATTTGAAATATTACAAGATGATAATAGCGTTACAATATTACCAACAACACAAATCAAACCTGTAAATATTATCACAACAGAATATCCAGGTTTCCCAACTGATATGCAAGCTCAATTTATGGCACTTGCTACTCAAGCAAACGGTACAAGTACTATTGATGAAAGACTATTCGAAAATAGATTTATGCATGTTAGTGAACTTCTAAGACTAGGAGCTGACATTCATCTAAATGGAAATACAGCAACCATAAATGGAAAAGCTGGAACTTTAAATGGAACAGATGTAATGGCAACCGATTTAAGAGCTTCATCAGCTCTTGTATTAGCAGCCCTTGTGGCAAATGGTGAAACAAATATTCATAGAATTTATCATTTAGATAGAGGTTATGAAAATCTTGAGGGAAAACTTTCGCTTATTGGTGCTGATGTAAAAAGGTTTACTGAATAGCACAATTTTAAATGATAAGAGAGATTTTTTCTCTCTTATCATTTTTTTTAAGTATAAATTTAATAGAATTTATTCAACTATAAAACAAGGTATATTTTAATGAAACTAGAAATTTCTTTATTCAAATTTGATAAAAACTCTGATTATTTACCATACTACACAAAACATTATTTAAAAATAAAAGATGAAAAAAATATTTTAGATATCTTAAATACTATAAATAAAACAGCAAAACTAGGATTTGAAAAAAGTACTGATTTTGATTTAGTAATAAATGGAGTTTATGTAAAAGCTTCAATGACTTTAGAAGAAGTTATTACTAACTTTGGGAATGAACTTACAATTGAACCTATTTCAATAAGAAGAGCTTGTGATGATTTATTAATTGATGATAACGACTTTAAAGAAAGACTTTCAATTTTAAAAAATTTAGCACAAGAAGAAGACAAACTTCAATATTTAAAACTAAAACCATATTTTTATGCTTCTAATACTCTAAATTATAAAAATGATTATATAGGTGATGCAATTTTAATTTTGGCTTATGATTTAATCAAAAAAAATCCAGCTATTGCAAACTATGTTCTTCTTGCACTTGATGATTATGAAATCGGAGCGCAATATCATACTAGTTTAGAAAAAAGAATTTATAACTTTGATATGATCATTGAAGAAAAAATTCAAACTATTCAAAATAATCTAAATCAATTTGAAGTACTTGAAAAACAAAATTTCAGATTAAATAAAACTTTAATTATTGATTTTGGAACATTTGAAGAAAACTACGAAATCAAACATGATTTTAAAGATTTTAACATTGCTTATTATGCGTCTAAAACCCCAGAACAAACTTTAGAATTATTAAATAAATTAGATGCAAATATTTTAAACCTAGATTCAATGAAACTTGATTTAGCAAAAAATACTTTTAATAAAAACCCACAAATCACTTATCATGTTGCGGCAACAATTTTACTTGATGCTTTTGATAGTAATGCAGATTTTTTATTAGTTGATACTTTTGAAGATTTTTATATTTTCGACTACAATAGAAAACAATTAGAAAAACTTTCTGGTAGAGAAATAATACTTCCAATAATTCACAAAAATGAGTTACAAAAATTAGCAACTGGAAAACATTCTGAAGCTAAAAAAACTTTGGATAAACATCAAATTAATCCTGAAATAATATAGGATTTTTTTTGATTTTAGATTTAGATTATATAATCTTTTCAAGTTTAATAATAGCTTGCCTATTGCCATTATACATCTACAAAGAAAAGATATTTAAAGTAAAAATAAAGGCTAAAGAGGAAGAATCTTTCCCCTTATTCCTTAAAGATTTAAAAAGTTATATGCTTCATCATCATCCAAAAATTGATATTGACTATAGAATTGTCGAAAAAACAAAAGATGAAGAAAATATGGAACTTCGACAAACATTAATTATAGAAAGTGTCATCAAACAATTTTTTAATTATCCATATCCAAAAGAAACACAATCAACCATTCCAAGGGAAAAACTTTGGATAAATTATGAAGAGAAATCAAAATCAAATCCAAAATATCCAAGTGATTGGGCATTAAGAAAAGAGTTTGCATGGAAAAGAGATAATAAAAATTGTAGTAGATGTGGAAATGAGCTAAATATAGATGAGGCTTATACAAGCTTTGTAAAAGAAATACCTGATGGTGGTGGTTATAATCTTGAAAATATAATGACTTTATGTGTAAATTGTAACAAGATTTTAAATTCTAAAAACCCAAGAAGTACTATTTCTTCACTTAATTTAAATGATAACTTAATGGGCTTTATTAAATAAAATTTTAGTTTCCTAAAACCTCATGAACTCTTTTTTCATGTTCATTTTTTTCATTATTACTACTTACTTTTTCAATTTCTTTATCTAATTCATTAGATTTTTCTTCTCTATTTTTATCTTGAATTCTTCTTTTTAAATGGTTTTCTTTTAATTTTATCAATGAATCTTCTAAATATTTATCTTCCAAATTTTTAAGTTGAGATAACTTATTTCTAATAAAAGTTATATCTTTCGTTTTTGGTATCATATATGGAGTTACAATTACAACTAAATTATTCTTTTTATTATTTGAAATATTATTTTTAAAAAGTTCACCAAATAAAGGGATATCTCCTAAAAGAGGAACTTTTTGATTTGTAGTTTCAATTTTATTTTCTATTAATCCTCCAATTATTACACTTTCACCATTGTTTAATATAGCTGTTGTTTTTACTTCTTTTTTTGAAGTATCTGCATTTCCACTTATTGTTTGAGTAGTTTTTACGCCTTCCAAAATAGTATTTATTTCAAGTGTAACTTTTGTTTCATTTGAGATTCTAGGTTTTACTTTTAGAGTTAAACCAACATCTTCTCTTTGAAAATTTT
>JAIELU010000067.1 GCA_019752775.1 Campylobacterales bacterium
GATTATGTTTTATTTCAATATCCAGTTTATTGGATGAGTGTTCCTTGGATTGCAAAAAAATATTTTGATGAAACATTTACACAAGGGCGACATTATTCAAGTGATGGAAGAAGTCGAACTGATGCTTCAAAACTTTACGGAAGTGGTGGATTATTACAAGGTAAAAAATATATGTTATCTCTAACTTATAATTGCCCAGCATCTGCTTTTGACAACAAAAATAGTTTATTTGATGGAATGTCTTTAGACCAAGCTCATGTTGCTGTTCACAAAACTTTCCAATTTTGTGGATTAGAACCATTGGAAACTTATGCTGTTCATGATATTTTTAAAGGTGATTTGGATTTAAATGCTGAACTAGAAAAATTTGAAAAAGTATTAACAAAAAACTTTTTATAAAAAAAGATGTAGTTATGAATGATGTAATAAAATAACTCAAGGTTTTGTATTTAAAGACTAAAAAAAGATTAAATAGGAAAAATTATGAAAAATATAGTGATTATTGCAAGTATTAAAGTAAAAGCTGGATTTAAAGATGAAGTTTATTCTGAACTTATAAAACTACATAAGGCAACTCATAAATTTGACAAAGGTTGTATTCAATACGATTTACACAAAGATTTAAGTGATGAAAATAGTTTTACATTTGTTGAAACTTGGGAAAATGCTGAGTTTTTAGCAGAACATGAAAAAAAAGAGTATTTTATAGATTTTGTATCAAAAGTAGAAAATAAAATTGATGGTTTAACAATCAACAAATTAGAAAAATTAGATATTTAAAAGGAGTTTTTATGAGTTTATTATTTCAAGAAGCAAAAATAGGAAAAATAACACTAAAAAATAGGATTGTTATGCCTCCTATGTGTATGTATGCAAGTGATAATAGTGGTGAATTAAAAACTTTTCACAAAGGGCATTATTTGGCAAGAGCAATTGGTGGCGTTGGATTTATTATTTTTGAAGCCACAGCAATTGAGCCAAAAGGAAGAATTTCTGCAAATGATTTAGGTCTTTGGCATGATTCTTTAATCAAAGCTCACAAAAAACTAAATAAAAAAATCCACTCTTTTGGAGCAAAAACAGCTATTCAAATCGCTCATGCTGGAAGAAAATGTACAGTAGAAGATGAAACTGCTATTGCCCCAAGTGCAATTGCTTTTAGTGAAAATAAACCATTTAAAATGCCAAAAGCTGCAACTCTTGAAGATATAAAAAATATAAAAGAATTATTTGTAAAAGCAGCACTTAGAGCTAAAAAAGCAGATTTTGATGCTATTGAACTTCATGCTGCTCATGGTTATTTATTATGTGAATTTTTATCGCAACTTTCAAATAAAAGAGATGATATTTATGGTGGAAGTTTAGAAAATAGATGTAGATTAGTTTTAGAAATAGTAAAAGAGTTAAAAGAAAAAGTTGATTTACCTTTACTTGTACGAATTAGTGCTGATGAGTGGATGAATGAGGGTTGGAATATTAGTGATTCAATTTATTTATCAAAAGAGCTTGAAAAACTAGGAGTTGATGCTATTCATGTTTCAAGTGGTGGAAATTTGGAAAAAACAGATAAAACACCAAAAATAGAGCCTTTATATCAAAGTGATTGGGCGAAACAGATAAAAAAAGAGATTAATATTCCTGTTATTGCAGTTGGTTTAATAACAACTGCAATTGAGGGTGAAAAGCTTTTAGAAGAAAAATATTGTGATTTTGTGGCTTACGGAAGAGAATTATTACGAAGTCCAAATTTTGCTTTTTACGCAGCTAGTGAATTTAAAGAAAAAGATAAGATTAATTCATCATATCAAAGAGCATTTATATAAATAAAAAAGTGGATAATAATGGATAATAAAAATAATACCAAATATTTTATTGGTATGATAATTGCAATGTTAATTTGGGGAGTTGCTTGGACTGCTGGAAAAGCAGCCGTTGAACACTCAAATATTCAAGTGTCTTCATTTTGGAGATATTTTATCTCTTTTTTAGGAATGATTCCTGTTGTTTGGTATCTGAAAAGTTCTTTTAAAACAGATGTAGTTGGATATATTTATATGATTATTGCTGGTTTATTAAGTTCTTTATTTAGTTATCTTTTTTTTGCAGGGCTTTCTCATGGACAAGCTGGATATGGAGGAACTATGGTTACATCTTTAGTTCCTTTATTAACATATTTTTTATCAATAATGATTTTTGGTACAAAAGTATCAGCAAAACAGATGATTGCTTTAGGTGTTGGTATTTTTGGTGCGATTATATTACTTCGTATTCCAATGGATGGATTGAAGTTTTTAAATCTAAATAGTATATACTTTTTAGTATGTGCTTTTGTATGGTCACTTGTAACAATAATAACTCAAAAGGTTTCTTCGCGAGTAAATTCTATGTTTTATACTTTTGTAGTTTTTGGTGTGACAGCTTTTGTAAATATGATTTTTGCATTGCCATATCATCCTTTTGATATTAGTTCATACGATTTAGTATTTTGGTTTAATATATTATTTGTAGGACTTTTGTCTGGCACATTTTCAACTGCAATATTTTTTGTTTCGGCAAGTAAAATAGGTGCTCATAATACAGGTGTTTTTATGTTTATAGTTCCACTAGGAGCTATATTGTCAAGTTATTTTGCCTATGGTGAAAAAATAGTTCCATCAACGATAATAGGTTGTTTACTCTCTTTTGTGGCGGTTATATTATTTAATCAAAAGAGTAGATTAAAAAAATTAAAAGAAATTAAATAAAAAGGAAAAATATGGAAAAAACATTTACGGAAGCTTTAGCTTTTAGACACGCTTGTAAGATTTTTGATGAAACAAAAAAAATTAATGATGAAGATATGACTTATATTTTAGAAGCAGGAAGAAAAGCACCTTCTTCTTTTGGTATGGAAGCTTGGAAATTTTTAGTTATTACAAATGAAGAGCTAAAAGCAAAATTAAAACCTGTTTGTTGGGATCAAGCTCAAATTACAACTTGTTCTCATTTAGTTATTGTTTTAGCAGGAATTGAAGGCGTAAAACCTGAAAGTGGAATTCCTGAAAAAAGATTTACTAGACGAGATATGCCTCAAGAAAAACTTGATTTTTATTTAGGATTATATTCAGGGCATTTAAAACAAACACTTTCAAGTGATGAAAATATTTATGCTTGGACTGCGAAACAAACTATTTTTGCATCACAAAATATGATGATGGCAGCTGCAATTAAAGGAATAGATTCTTGTCCAATTGAAGGCTTTGATAAAGAAAAAGTTGAAGAGATTTTAGGACTTGATACTACAAAATATCAATTGTCTTTAGTTTTACCTTTTGGATATAGAATAAATCCTCAATCAACACAATTAAGAGTACCTTTTGAAAATGTGGTTGAATATATAAAATAAGGCATAAAATGAATAAATTTAGCATATTGTTACTTGATGATGTTCCTGAAAATATTTATTCTTTAAAGCTATTAATTGAAGAAAATTTTGATATAAATATTTTTACAGCACTAAAAGCTCAAGAAGCAATAGAAATAGTGATGAATAATACTATTGATTTAATTTTAACTGATGTTCAAATGCCTGATATTGATGGTTTCCAATTCGCTCAATATCTAAAAGATATTGAATCTACAAAAGACATTCCTGTTATTTTTATAACAGGAATTTATGAAAAAGATGAATACAAAAATAAAGGCTATAACATAGGTGGAATTGAGTACATTACAAAACCTATTGATAATAAACTTTTAATTTCAAAACTCAAAATTTACATAAATATTTTCAATACCATAAAAACTTCAAATGAAAAACTTCATAAAACCGAAGATTTATTAATCCATAGTGCTAAAATGGCAAGTATGGGTGAAATGATAGGTTTAATTTCTCACCAATTAAAACAACCTTTAAATGTTTTATCTTTGTATGTTGAAGATATAAATTTATCTTACGAATATAAAGAATTAAACGATATATATATGGAAGATTTTTATAAAAATACTAAAAATCAAATTGAATATATGAATAAAACAATAAATGGTTTTTTAGATTTTTTTAATCCAAATAAGAAAAAAGAGAAATTTTTAATTAAAAATTCAATTAAACAAGCACAAGAAATATTAAAAAGTAAAATTGATAAATTAGAAGTAATTTTTCATTTGAATGTTGATGATAAATTAGAACAATTTGGTATAGAAGTAGAACTTACGCAAGTCTTAATAAATATAATAAATAACTCTTTAGATGCCTTTAAAGAAAAAAATATTAATAAACCTGAAATTTTTATTAAGTTATTTAAAAAAGATAATAAAAGTATTTTAGTTATTGAAGACAACGCACTAGGCATTGAAAATAACCAATTAGAAAAGATATTAGAACCTTACTTTACAACTAAAGATAGTGGCACTGGTATTGGCTTACATATGGTAAAAATGATAATTAAAAATAGTTTTGATGGTGAATTAAAAGTTTTAAATACACAAAGAGGATTAAGTTTTATAATTTTTCTAGAAAATTATTAAAATGATACTATTGTAATACCATTTAATTATAATATTTCAATATAAATATATTTTTAAGGAGATTTTATAATGAATAGTATTTTTCTTTACACTACAAATAATAAAAATGTTAATTCGGTTTTAGTTATAAGTGAAGATGTTGGGTTTTTGGATAAATTAAAAAAAGTTTCAGGTAATAAGTATAATATTTCATTTTTTAATAGTGAAAATTTTAATTTATTAAATACAGAAATTAATACTTTTGATTTAATAGTTTTTGATAATTGCAAAAATTCTTTAACAAAATTCGTGGATGTTTTTAAACAAACAAAATCTTATACTTTTAATATTCCAATGATTATATTAGAAGATGAAATTATACAAGAGTTTTCTTTACATAAATACTGTAATGCATACGCAATTTTTAATAAAAATGTTGATGAAAGTTTTTTATTAAACAATATAGAGATAAGTTTAAGCTTTTTATATACAAATAAAAAAGTTCAATTTGAAAATGGATTTTATTTTGATATAAGTAGAGAAATATTATTTCAAGGCAAAAAAATTATTAAACTTACGAAGACAGAGAGAAAGTTAGTAAATTTGCTGGCTCTGAACCCTAATGTTTTAGTTACTTATGAAGATATTTCTAGTATAGTATGGAGAGGAAAAGAATTTTCTATATATTCTTTAAGAAATGTTATCAAACACATTAGAGAAAAAACAGACGAATCTTTTATAAAAAACTCATCAAATAGGGGTTATGTAATAACTACTATTTAATAATATTACTATTAAAAAAAGGAATCAACATGAAGAAGTATTTACCTATAGCGAGTATAGTTTTTTTATTTTCAGCATGTTTTGATTCTGACTCTTTAGAAAAAGATAAAGAAATATGTAAAAAAGATAATAAAACTTTTTATATTACTGAAACACTTAATTATAGAACAGGAAAACTTGAACCTAAAGTTATCTGCAAATAAATTATTTATTTTTTATTAAATTCTTATTTTTATACTTTTATAGTTGAAATTCAAAAAACTATCCATTTTTTTATTAAAAATCTACTATATTATGACAATTGATTATGGAGTTGTTTTTTCTTATGGAATATTTTAGAGAATTATTTTTTTGTATAGTAATATTTTTTATTGGTTATTTAATTTTTAAGTATGATGTATCAAAACGATTAATTAGAACAAGAATCTTGGAAAAAGATTTTAAAGGTTGTTATATCTTAAGGTATCCAAATAGAGTAGAGTTTCATAATAAAGGGCAAACATATTTAATAGATTTTGATGATTTCTTTAAACAAAACCCAAAATTAAAAGGAAAAATAAAAATTATTGATAGACCGTTATTAGATGTAACAAACCATGAAGCAATACAAAAAGAATTAGAGTTCAGAAAAGAGTTTAGAAAAAAAAATGAGGATATTTAAATCACTCTTTTTATTTTATAACCCATTCCATATAAGTTTTCAATTTTTAAAGCAGGAACTTTATTTCTAAGCCTTGAAATAATATTTTTAAGGTTTGAAACATAATCTTTTTCTAAAAAATCATCTTCCCAAAGAACAGAAATAATATCTTCAATATTATGTGTTTTATTTTCATTACTCAGTAATATCTCAAGAAATAAAAGCTCTTTTTTTGTGAGTTTTATTTCTTTATTATTAGAAATTAATGTTTTATTATTTTCATTCCAAAAGAGATTTTCATCAAGTATTATATTAGAATTTTTTTCTAAAGTTAAAAATTCTTCATACAATTTATCTGCAACTTTATTAATAATTGTTAATAAATTTTGAAGGTTTATGGGTTTTAAAATATAATTATCAATATCTAGTTGAATTGCCTTTAACATTTTATCTGGTTCATCTCTTGCCGTTATAAAAATAAATGGTATTTTAGAATTAGTTTTTCTTAACTCTTCAAGAAATTCCAAACCATCCATTTTAGGCATATTTATATCACTAATTATTAAATCTATTTTAGGCTCAGTTTTTATCTTTTCAAAAGCATCTTTTCCATTTAATGCAAGAATGACTTTATTAAAATATCTTTCTAAAATATTTTTTAATTTATTTTGGGTGATTGGATCATCTTCTATATATAAGATTGTTAAATTTTTTTTATAATTTTCAATTGTTATCATAATGAAATCTTACCATTAATTTAGTAACAAATAAGTATAACATTATAAATAAATAACTTATTTTGCTTTTGATTGTTTTTTTCAAGCTTTCTTATTTATTTATATATTAGTCTAATCAAACCTAAACTAAATAAAACCAAAGCAATCTCTTTTAAATCTTTGTCATATAAAAGCATAAAAATAGAGGTAAAAATAAATCCAAGTGATAAAACAATTGGTTTAATATAATCTTTAATCTCTTTTGCAATCCACTCCAACTGACCTTGCGATACTTCGATTTTAAGCTCGCCATTACTTGCTTGCTTTATAACAGATTTAAAATCTTTTATAGTAAATGGAATTGATTTAATCTCATCAATTATTGTTTCTAAAATACTATCACTAGCCCCTAAAGCTTTTGGGATATTTTTTTGTAAAATTGGTAAAATATCTTTTATTCCATTGAAGTTTTCTATATAAGTTGTACCTAATCCCTCTATAATAGCACTAACTCTTAATATATAAATAGCATCACTTGGAAGCTTAAAAGGAAAGTTTCTAGTACCTTCTAGTACATCAAAAGCCAACTGTTGCATAGATTCGCTGCTTAGATTTTCATTTGAAAAAATATCAAACATCTTATCTGTAAATTCAGCTAATTCGTTTACAGGAGCTTCAAAAGCTATTGTTCCAAGTCTTTTATTTGCACTTATGTAAAGTTCATAATCTCTTTCGTTTGCTGCTTTTATTAGCTCAATTATCGCTACTCTAATATTGTTTGGAATTGATTTTACCATTCCAAAATCTAGAAGAATTAGCTCACCTTCTTTATTTACAAGAAGATTTCCAGGATGTGGATCTGCGTGGAAATATCCATTTATTAACATCTGAGTTGTATAGAAATCCACAAGTTTTGCGATGATTTCATTAAAATCAATATTTTCTTTTTTTAGATTCTCTTTATCATCAAACCTGAATCCCTCTTCATAACTCATAACCAAAGCATCATCACAAGAAATCCTTGGATATGCTTTTGGAAATTTTACCCCACTATCTTTGTACATATTTGAAAATTTTTGAAGATTTCCTAACTCATGATTTAAACTCACTTCTTGTAAAATCATCGATGAAAACTCTGATACAACAGCTTCAATAGAGTTTTTTGTATAGTGAGAAAACAAAGGTTTAAAAATAGTATTAAAGAAGTTTATGATTCTAATATCAGCAACGACTCTGCTTTTTATTCCTTTTCTTCGAAGCTTAACAGCAACTTTTTCGCCTGTTTTTAAATAAGCTATATGAACCTGACCAATAGAAGCAGATGCCAGTGGCTTATCTTCAAAAAGTGAAAAAGGATTTACAGGAAATGCAATTGTAAAAATTTCTTCATATTCTTTTTGACCCATAGAAGGAAGTTGGTCGTGTAGTTCTTTTAGCTCATCTAGATAATCACTTGAAAAGAAGTCTGCTCTTGTTGCTAATACTTGCGCTAATTTTACAAAACTAGCTCCAAGATTTATGATTGTTTCTTTTAATTTTTTTGGTT
>JAIELU010000137.1 GCA_019752775.1 Campylobacterales bacterium
TTAAAAATGATATGATATTTTAATACTTTGTGGTACAAATTTCAAATAAGGACGTTAAACTTTGATTTATAACTTAAAAAGGGGAAATTTTAAGATTGCAAAAAGAGAATGCTTACTTACAAAAAGAGTATTTTGAATTAAAAAACTTGGAGCCAGAAGAATGAAAACTTTATTTTTATTTACATTAACTGTTATTTTAGCCTTAAACCTAAATGCAAGAGAAAATCCATTTGAGCCAACAGATTCCTTTGAAGATGAAGTTGGGAAAATTGTACAAATGGATGAGAATTCAGTAAGAAAATCTATGGAAGAAACTCCATATATTAAAGAAATGCAAGAAAAAATGTCAAATGTGACAGGTCAAAATAAAAACAAAGTTGAAGAAAATATAAATAAAACTATGCCAGTAATTGAGCAAAAAGCTTATTCTAAAAAAGAAGTTGATAGTTTAATTCAAAAAACTCAAAAACAAACTGAACAAAAAGCAAAAGAAATAGCTAAAAAAGAAGTTCAAAAAACAACTGAACCAACACAAGTAGTTTATGTGAAACCAAGAAGTGATGTAGCTGATGATGAAGCTTTATTAACTAAAACTATCTTGCCATACTTAAAAGTTGAATTTAACGATAATAAATTTATTATTCATTCTGAGCATAAAGTTTCAAAAAAGTTTTCAGTTGATAATGAAAATAAAATTATTATTGATTATAAAGGTTTAGTTGAATTTAATACAAAAAAAGACTCTTTAGAATCTCAAAGTTTCAAAAAGATTGCTGTTGGGAATCATAAAAAAGAGGGATATTACAGAATCGCTATTGAATTAATTGATAAACCTTCAAAATTTGAAGTAGACTATAAAGATGACATAATTACTATTACTAAAAAGAATTAAAAAAAGAGGTAGATAAAAATCTACCTCTTTTTTAATCTAATAATTCTTTCTTTTCATCAGGCATTACATGAAAATTCTTAGCTATTTTATAACCAAAAGACTCAAGTGCCTCAACATCATCTTTTGGAGTTTTTCCACTTGTTGTTAAATAATCCCCAATAACAAAAGCATTCGCACCTCTTTTAAATATTTCATATTGTTCATCACCAAACATTAACTCTCTTCCACCCGCAACCATAATTTTATGTGCATTTGGAATCATTTTTCGTGCTAATGTAATTAAATCAAAAGCTTCTTCTCGAGTAATTGTATTTTCAACAATTGGTAAAGCTTCATTTGGATGAAAAAAGTTTAAGGGTACATTCATTGGATCCAATGAATTAATAGCTTCAATCATAGAAATTCTATCTTCTTGTGTTTCTCCCATTCCAAAGATACCACCACAAACAAGTTTTAAACCAGCTTCTTTTACATTTAAACATGTTTGATATCTTTCATCCCATGAGTGTGTAGTACAAATTGTTGGGTAAAAATCTCTTGATGTTTCTAAGTTGTGATTATAATTATCTACACCTGCTGCTTTTAACTCTTTTAATTGCTCAACTGAGGCTGTTCCATTACATGCAATTAATCTAAGACCTAAATTTGCTTTTTTTATGGCTTTTGCTGCTTCTGCGATAAACTTTGTTTTCTTTTCAGTTAGACCAAGTCCTGCTGTTACTAAACAAAATCCAACAGCACCATTTGCTCTTGCAATTGTGGCTTCTTTTATTATTTGTTCTATACTTTTTAATGTATATCTTTGAATGTCAGCTTTGTATCTCACACTTTGTGTACAGAATTTGCAATCTTCATTACATGTACCGCTTTCAACATTGCAAATAGCACATAAGAATATTTCTTCATTATTTTCGCTCATATTTATACTCTTCTTTCTTAAATAAATTTTCATTAATATTTTTAAAATAACGCGAGATTATATACTCATTTTCTTTAATCTCTAGTTGTACACATTCAATCAAAGGCTTTTCTCTTGCACAAACTTCACCTGGATTTATATAAAGGGTGTTGTTCTTATAATCACATTCAAAAATGTGTGTATGCCCAGAAATTACCACATCACTATCAGGAGTTAAGTAATATGGTAAATGCATTAGTTTAAATGTTGTATCTTTTATTTTAAAATAATAAGGTTCTTGTTTTATATTGTAATTTGAAGTTAAATCTAATAAATATCTATCATTATTACCAAAAACAGCAACATATTTTAATTCTGATTCTTTTAAAAGTTTGAGATTTTTTTCAATGCATAAATCACCTGCATGAACTAAATAATCACTTTTTATTTCTTTTAAAAAATCAATAACTTCTTTTGTATAGTCACTTTTTAGGTGACTATCCGATAAAATACCGATTTTCATAATTATTTGTCAGCACTCTTTTTTGTAGTAGTTTTTTTAGTCGTTGTTTTCTTAACTGTTGGTGCTTTTTTTGTCGTTGTCTTTCTTGCTGTTGTTCTTGATGATTTAGGGGATTTTGCATCTTTTTCAATAATTTCTAAACATTGTTCCAAAGTTAAATCATTTGCTTCTGTTCCTTTTGGAATCTTAAAGTTTTTTCTTCCTTGTTTTATGTACGGACCATATTGACCTATTAAAACTTGTATTTTTTCTTTATCAAATGATTTTATTGTAGATTTTTCTTTTGCTTCATCTAATTCTTTTATTATTTCTAATGCTCTATTTAATTCAACAGTATATGGATCATCAGTTTTTAGTGAATAATACTTTGTTTTGATTTGTAAATATGGACCAAATCTTCCAATATTTGCTTTGATTTCATCACCATTTTTATCAACTCCCACAACTCTTGGAAGTGTAAATAAAAACATTGCTTCTTCAAATGTAATTGAATCCATATTTAAATGATCAGGAATTGCTACAAATTTGGGTTTTTCTTCATCATCTTTTGTTCCAATTTGAATAAATGGACCAAATCTTCCAACTCTTGCACTCACAGGTTTACCAGATTTTGGATCAGTTCCTATTTCTCGCACTTGTAAATAATCTTCTTTATTTACACTTGTCTCTTTTTCATCAATAATTTTTTTGAAATTACCATAAAAGTCTCTCATTACTTGTTCCCAAGTAATTTTACCCTCAGCAATTTCATCAAACTCTTCTTCAATTTTTGCAGTAAAACCTAAATCAATAATATAAGAAAAATGGTCAACTAAAAAACTATTTACAACTTCACCCGTTGGTGTTGGGATTAATTTTTTATCTTCTGTTTTACTCACATATTCTCTAGCTTGAATAGTTGAAATTGTTGGAGCATAAGTTGAAGGACGTCCAATTCCCTCACTTTCAAGTTTTTTTACAAGTGAAGCTTCTGTATAACGAGCAGGTGGTTTTGTAAAATTTTGTTCACATTCAAGATTTTCTAACTCTAAAATTGTTCCAACATCTATATTTGGTAAGATTTTTTCAGTGCTATCAAGTGCAGATTCAGGATTATCACTTCCTTCAGTATAAGCTTTCATGAATCCGGCAAAAATAATTCTTTGACCTTTTACTTGAAATTCAAACTCTTTGTTTTTACCAGCTTCAATTTTATAAGTTGTATTTGCTATTTTTGCTTGTGCCATTTGAGTAGCAAGTGTTCTTTTCCAAATTAGGCTATAAAGTTTGTATTGAATATTTTCCACATAAGACTTAATCATACTTGGTCTTAAAGCTAAATTTACAGGTCTAATTGCTTCATGGGCTTCTTGTGCACCTTTTGCTTTTGATTTGTAAACTCTTGGTTTTGATAGCGAATACTCTTTCCCATACTCTTCTTCAATTACAGCTTTTGCAGCAGTTGTAGCTACCGTTGAAAGATTTAATGAGTCAGTTCTCATATACGTAATTAAACCGCCTGTATGACCTGGGATATTACCTACATTTCCCTCATAAAGTTGTTGAGCAACAATCATTGTTTGTTTAACTGAAAGTCCAAGTTTTCTACTTGCTTCTTGTTGAAGTGTTGAAGTTGTAAAAGGAGCTGCTGGATTTCTAGTGCTATCTTTTTCTTCTATATCAATTAGTTTATAAATTCCTTGATTTAAAGAGTCCTCAATTTTTAATGCTTGTTCTTCATTTTCAACTTTTGAAGTTTTACCATTTATTTTTGCCAACTCTGCTTTTAATTCTGGATTTATAAAATCAGCTTTTACTCTCCAATACTCTTCTGGAATAAAGGCTCTTATTTCATTTTCTCTATCAACTATGATTCGTACAGCTACACTTTGAACTCTTCCAGCACTTAAACCATATCTTACTTTTTTCCATAAAAGTGGTGAAAGTTCGTATCCAACGGCTCTATCTAAAATTCTTCTTGCTTGTTGAGCATCAACTAAATTTTGATCAACATCTCTTGGATGTGCTAAAGCTTCTAAAATTGCATCTTTTGTAATTTCATGAAATACAATTCTTTTTATAGGATTTTTTTCGATTTTAAGTGCAGGAATTAAATGCCAAGCTATTGCCTCCCCTTCCCTATCCTCATCGGCCGCTAGGTAAATGGTTGTATCTTTATTTATATGTTTTCTTAAATCACTTATAACTTTTTTCTTATCTGTTGAAACTAAATATTTTGGTTTAAAGTTATCATCTGGATCAAACCCTAATTGAGATTTCGGTAAGTCTCTTACATGCCCCATTGAGGCCATTACTGTGTAATCACTACCTAAAAATTTCGATATTGTTTTCGCTTTTGCTGGGGACTCCACTATTACTAAATTCTTCACTAAAAAACCTTCATTATTTTTAAAGTTTGCATTCTAACATAAATAGATTAATTTTACTTGTAAATTATAATCTCTTCTTCTATATCTATACTAAACTCTTCTTTTATTTTTTTCTTCGCCAACTCTATCAGATATATCGCATCTTCGAAAGTTCCAGCACCATTATTTACTAAAAAATTTGCATGTTGTTCTGAGAAACTCATGTCCCCTTGCCTCAGTCCTTTTAAATTAATTACTTCAATTAATCTTCCTGCGAAATCACCTTTTGGGTTTTTGAAACAGCTTCCAGCACTTGGCACATGAGGTTGATTATCTCTCATTTTATTGAACTCTTTTAATTTTTCCTTACAAAAACCAGATTCAATGTTAAAAACTACTTCATATACTATTGTGTCTATTTTTGTTTCTCTATAAGAAAAATTCACATCTTCTTTTTTTATATATCCATCTTTCGTTTTTATACTATTTATATAATTAAACATTTCCCAAGATTTAAGTCCAGCATTCATTTTAACTAAACCACCTAAATTTCCAGGTAGTTTTGCTAAAAATTCTAAATTTGCAATGTCATTATTTCTAGTATATGTAAGAAGTTTACCTGAAGTTGTTGCACATCCAACAAAAAGAAGATTTCCTTCTTGTTTTATATAATCAAAAGTTTCACCCAAAACTGCAAATTTTTTATCTGTATTTGGAGAAATTAGCAAATTATTAGCACGACCTATAATTTGATAATCACTATAATCGCTTATTTCATTTATTTCTAAGACTTCTAAAACTGGTCCTATTTTTATTGAAGAGTATTTTTTAAAATCTATTGTTTTTATGCTATTTGACATTTATTATTTTGCTCTTAACTCTTCATATTCACTTGGGATTAAAAAATCTTGTGATTTTATAAGATTTTCATAAAAACCATTTTTATATCCAAGTTCATACAATTTATCCAAGGCTTTATATTGTAACTCACTCATTTTTACAGAATTATCATTCGCATATAAATCTAAATATTTATCTAAAGTTTCAGCATTTACTCTAATCAAACCTTTTTCAATTAACATAGGAGCTAAAACTTTTCTATTTTTATTTGCAACTTCAACTGCTTTTATTAAAGTATTTTCATAATTTATAGCATCACTTAATGGAAGCGATCGTCTTAAACACATTCCACCAAGGGGTAATGGTAAATCTCCACCACTTAATTCTACCCAAATATCCCAAATCTCTCGTTCAACTTCTAACTGCTCGTTATAATTTAAAATTGATTCATGGATTAAAACACCTGCATCTACAGTTCCATTTAAAACCGCTTCTTCAATTTCTAAAAAATTCATATAAGTAATTCTGGCATTTGGATAAGCAATTTTAAATAATAAAGCATTTGTTGTGAACTCTCCACTAAGGGCTACTTTGAAATTCTTTTTTAATTTTGTTCCAATTTTTTTTATAAGTTTTGGACCATATCCTTCACCAAAAGAAACAGCAGTTTTTAATAGGGCATAATCATCTTTAACAAAAGGATATAAAGCAAAAGAGATTGCGCAAACATCATATTCACCTTTTAGCGTTGCTTGATTTAAACTCTCAATGTCATCTGCGATATTTTCAAACTTTGCATCTTTTGGAGTAACCCAACCAAATTTAATGGCGTAATACATAAAAATATCATCAGCATCTGGTGAATGAGCTACACTTATAGTTTTCAATTTCTTATCCTTGCGTTTTTTCTTGGGGGATTGTAACAAGTTATGGTTTATTTTTTGGTTATATTGGATTTTATTACAGGAAATTCTAACCATTTTTTATTAATGATTAGAATTCTTATTAATTAAAATCCTGAGTTTGAAACTAATGTAGAAATTATATTTAAAAGCGGATCTATTAATAAAACTGCAATTATTGTTAAAAAAACTGCAAAACCAACAATTGATTTTGTTGGAGTTGTTGCATTTTGCATAAACTCAGTATTCGCACCTTGTTCAACATCTCTTAAAAACATATAAGAAATTGGTCTTAAATAATAATAAGCAGCGATTACAGAATTTAATACCATTATAATAGCTAAAGCAATATGTCCTGAATTAACAGCACTTGATATTAAATACATTTTTCCCCAAAATAATGCAAAAGGAGGGAGTCCTGATAATGCAAATAAAAATAAAGCTAAAATTGAAGCACTAAATGGCGAAATTTGAGCAAGTCCTGAGAATTTAACAAAAGTATATGGAGATTCATAATCTTTAAACTCTTTTCCTCTATTAAGCCATAACATACCAAAAGCACCAAAATTTGTAATTGTAAATAAAATCCAATATAAAAATAAAGCATTTGTTGCTTGTTGTGTTCCAATTGCAATTGCGGCCATTGCCATACCTGTATTTGAAATCGAAGAGTAAGCAAGCATTCTTTTAATATCTTTTTGTTGTAATGCAATTAAATTTGGAATTGTCATTGTTAAAATTACTGTTACATAAAGTATAGTTTGAATAATAATATCATTTGCATGAATAAATATCTCAAAAAATCTCAAGGCTACAACAAATCCAGCAATCTTTGGTACAACTGAAATAAATCCAGCTAATGCAGAAGTTGATCCTTGATAAACATCAGGAACCCAAACATGATATGGGAATAATGATAATTTAAATCCAATAGCTGCAAACATAAATGCAAAACCAACTAATACTAAAATATAATTAGAGTAGTTTTCCATTGATAAAAAGCCATCTTGAGTTAAAATTTGAGCCATTTGAGCTAATTCAACTGTTCCGGTAATTGCATAAAATATCATTGAACCAAATACAAAAAATGCAGCAGCTAATGCACCCATTGTAAAATATTTAACCGCAGCTTCTATTGATACCATTCTATTATGCATTGCAATTAATGTATATAAAGCAAGTGAAGATGTTTCAAGTCCTACAAAAATTAAAATCAATGAATCTGAACTAACCATAAATTGAAATCCAGCAACTGCAAATAAATATAGTGCAAAATATTCGGCATATCTAAATTCTTGAAGTCTTAATTTTGATAATCCTAATAATATAAATAATATTGAACCTCCAATAATTATGCATTGAGATAAAACAGCTATTCCATCAACTAACATCAAATCAAATAAACCTCTTGGTTCTCCATTAAAAGATAAAAGAGTAAACAAGTCAAAAATCAAAAATAAAACAACTAAAATTACATAAAGTGATTTATGTTTATTTTTATTAAATATATCTGTTAATAAAATTCCTAAAGCCCCAATTATCGCGATTGATATTGGTGCTATTGTTCCTAAATTTAAACTATCTAAACTTATATTTATAGGCTCAAGCATTATTTAACCTCCCCAATAGAGTTTAAAGCTCTTAATTTTTCTTTTGAATCGTTATTAACTGCTTTTATTTCCATTACTTTTGTAAGTTGTGTAACTGTTATATTTAATGGATTTAGTATTATTTTTGGATAAATTCCTAAAGCAATAAT
>JAIELU010000235.1 GCA_019752775.1 Campylobacterales bacterium
TTCAAGCTGTAAAGTCACTTTTTTTAATTCATTTGTTGGATTCGCTAATAAAAAGTTATTTAGAAATAGAGTTAATATAATTGTTAGTTTAAATAGAATTTTCATTTAGCTTCTTTTTTTCTTTCATTATAATATAAAACTTTATTATTTTACTAACATATCAAGTATATATTTTATTCTTTGAGTGAAAGCTTGTTCATTAACTAAACATTAATCAATAATTGATTAACATATATATATGATTAAAAAAGGAACCTCCTGTGAAAAACCTTTCTATTAAAACTAAATTATTACTCATAGTAATAGTTACAATACTTCTTGTTGCTACAATGATAGCTTTAAAATCTATATATGAGATTAATAATTTGACGCAGCAAAATATTGAAGAATATAAGCAAAATGCTTACAGTACTGCAAACGAAGAATTAAAATCATTTACAAATTTTGCAAAAAACATAATTGTAAATCTTTACAATCAATCTTTACCTGAAAATGTTAAAGAAAATGCAAAAGAAAATCTAAAAAATCAAACAGATTTTTTATTCACAATGCTAACAAGATTATATGAGGAACAAAAAGGAAAAGTTTCAGAAGCGGAGTTGAAAAAAATAATTTTGGATACTATTGATTCTGTTAGATATGGAGAAAATAAAGATTATTTCTTTGTTTATGATGAAAACTCTACGATACTAAAACTACCGATTAGTCCAGAAAGAGAGGGAACAAAAAATACTCAACCTTATGTTAAAGAATTTATCAATAAAGCTATTACAAATGGAGAGGGATTAGTTCCTTATGAACAAGTTGTAAAAGATAAACCATCACGACAAAAAGTATCTTATGTAAAACTATTTAAACCTTTTAATTGGATAATTGGAACAGGAGCTTATGTTGATAATGCCTCTGAATCTTTACAAAAAAAAGCATTAGAGCAAGTTTCACAACTTAGATTTGGAAAAGATGGATATTTTTATATTTATGATTATACGGGTGTAAATATTATGCATCCTGTAAAACCTGACCTTGTAGGTAAAAATTTAATTGATTTAAAAAGTAAATTGGGTGTTTATTATATAAAAGATTTAATTGAAGTTGCTAAAAAAGGTGGGGGAATTGTAACTTTCGATTTTGAAAAACCAAATGATACTAAATTATATGAAAAAATAGGTTATGCAGCAGGTTTTGATGAGTGGAAATGGATGATTGGAACAGGTGTATATACAGAAGATATTGAAAAAAATATTGAAATAATGAAAAATAATTCAAAAGAAAAAATAACTTCTACAATATTAGGAATATTACTTATTGCTGCAATTGTTTCAATTCTTATAATCTTCTTTGTAACATATTTTATTAGAAAAGAGATCATTGCTCCTTTAGATCACTTTCAAGTAGGACTTTTGGATTTCTTTAAATATCTTAATAAAGAGACAAAAAATGTTGAAAAAATTTTAGTTAAATCTGATGATGAAATAGGATTAATGACAAAAATTGTAAATATTAATATTGAAAAAACAAACAAGTTAATTCAACAGGATGAAAAATTAATTCATGATGTGAAAGAAGTAGTTTCTGAAATAAATAAAGGTAATTTAAGAAATAGAATAGAAGCTAAAACTGAAAATGAAAGTTTAGAAGAATTAAAAAATATTTTAAATGAAATGTTAACTGTAGTTTCTGAAAAAATAAATGATGATTTAATTGTTATTGATGAAGTTTTAAATGAATATAAAAATGTTAATTTTAAAGTTAGAATAAATAATCCACATGGAGTTGTTGCAAAAGCGCTTAATTCTTTAGCTGATACTATAAATCATATGTTGGTAGAAAGTAAATCAAATGGATTAACTCTAGAAGAGAGTTCACATATTCTTTTGGCAAATGTTGATAAATTAAATGTAAGTTCAAATGAGGCAGCTGCAAGTCTTGAAGAAACAGCAGCAGCAATTGAAGAGATAACTTCTAATATTAGAAATAATACAGAAAATATTGCAAAAATGTCTACTTATTCAAATAGTGTAACTGCTTCGGCTTCTGATGGTGAAAAATTAGCAAATCAAACAACAGTAGCGATGGATGAAATTAATGAGCAAGTTAATTCAATAAATGAAGCAATAAGCGTAATTGACCAAATTGCTTTTCAAACAAATATTCTTTCATTAAATGCAGCTGTTGAAGCAGCAACAGCTGGAGAAGCAGGAAGAGGATTTGCAGTTGTAGCAGCTGAGGTGAGAAATCTAGCTTCAAGAAGTGCAGAAGCTGCTAAAGAGATAAAAAGTATCGTAGAGAATGCAACAAAAAAAGCGAATCAAGGAAAAGTTATTGCTGGAAATATGATTAATGGATATAAAGAATTAAATCAAAATATTTCTCAAACTATAAACTTGATACAAGATATAGAAATGTCAAGTAAAGAGCAATTAAGTGGAATTGAACAAATAAATGATGCAGTAAATCAATTAGATCAACAAACACAACAAAATGCGGCTGTTGCTTCTCAAACTCAAGATGTGGCTGAAATTACAGATGAAATATCAAAATTAATTGTAAGTGATGCAAATGCAAAAGAGTTTATTGGTAAAAATGAAGTTCAAGCAAAAAAAATGAGTCATAAAAATGAGTCATCAACTAAAACAATAAGTCCAGTTATTCATAAAAAAGTGGCATCTCAAGATAAAAAAGTTGTTTCAAATAAATCAGAAGATGCAGAGTGGGAAAACTTTTAGAATTTTAGATCTTGTAAAAAAAAAGGGAAGTTTAAATAAAACTTCCCAATTCATCACCTAAATATTCATCAATTATTTTTGTGAATTCTTCAAAAGATTTATCTCCAATTTTATTAAAAATCACAATTTCTTCTCCAAAATCATCTTGAATGAAATGTTCTTCTTTTAATATTTTTTTATATAGTTTTTGTAAATCTTCTTCACTCTCATCCTTGTTGAATAAAAACCAATTTGCTGTTGATTCTTCAATTCGAATTAGTCCATAAGTTTTGTTATCATCAATATAATCTTGAATAGTTCCATTTTCAAATCTAGCACCTACAATTAAATCATTTTCATTTAGAATCATTTCCATATTTTGCCTTTTTAATTAGTCTTGGAATTATAATTAAACTAGCGTTAGCCTAAGATTAGTTTTTATCTACTATTGGATACAATTTCGAAAATTTTAAAAGGAAATATTATAAAAAAATTTAATAAAGTACATATAGAAATCACAAATATTTGTAATTTAAAATGTACATTTTGTCCGCCTAAAATACTTCCAAATGCAACTATGAGTTTAGAAAAATTTGATGATTTAAATAAACAACTAAAACCATATACAAAAGAGTTAGCTTATCATATTGTTGGTGACCCGCTTGTTTTATCAAATTTATCAGAGTATTTAAATATTAGTTTAAAACATGAATTAAAAGTAAATATTACAACAACTGCAAATAATATAAATGAAAAACATTATACGGCACTTATGAATCCTACGATTAAACAAATAAATTTTTCAATAAATTCATACAATGCAAATTCCCACAAAAAATCACTTGATGAGTATTTAAATCCAATTTTAGATTTTGTGAAGTTTGCTCAAGAACAAAAACATGAATATTTTATAAATTTTAGAATTTGGAATTTAGATGAAGAAAAAAGTGCAAAAGAGTTTAATAAAAAAGTCTTTGATAAAATCAATGAAACTTTTGGTTCATATATAAATATAGATGATATTTATGAAGAAAAACCAAAAAATATAAGAATAGCAAGAAAAATATTTTTTAATTTTGACGAGTATTTTTCTTGGCCATCATTGGAAAATGAAATAGTTTCTAAAACTGGATTTTGTTATGGTTTAGATTCTCATTTTGGGGTTTTAGTAAATGGAGATGTAATTCCATGTTGTTTAGACCAAAATGCTTGTGTGAAGCTTGGAAATACAAATAGTACACAAATAGAAGATATATTAAATTCAAAACGAGTCAAAGATATTCAAAAGGGTTTTAAAAACAATATTTTAGTTGAAGACCTTTGCCAAAAATGTGAATATCGAACAAGATTTGATAAAAAGGAGATAAAATGAATGAAGTAGAAATTATATTAAAAAGTGTAAAAGATTTCTTTTCAGGTTCTATGCTGAGGATTGCCTTAATTCCCTTGATTATTACAATGATTATTTTATATATGTTGTTTTTTGCAGCAGCAGATTTTGGAATTTCAAGTTTGCATGAAATTGCTACTGCATCTCAAAATGGTCAAGAAGTAATAATTGATGAAAATGCTCCCTTTTATTTTGTTTGGTTTACTTATTTGATAGTGTTCTTATTTAAATACTCATTTACTTCATGGATTGCAGGTTTTTTACTTTATACTATTGGAACTGTAATAATTCTTCAAGCTTCGGTTATTTTTTCGATTATTGTAATTGGATTTTTAACACCAATGATTTTAGGGATTTTACATAAAAGATATTATTCTCATCTAGAATTACATGGATATGGAACTTGGTTTTCACCTATTTGGGTTTTGTTAAAAAGCACATTTATGATGATATTTTTATTTATAATTTTAATTCCAGTATATTTTGTACCAGTTCTAAATATTATTGCATTTTCGATTCCTTTTTATTATTTTTTTCATAAACTTCTAAATTTTGATGTTAGTTCTACGATTTTAAGTGAGGAACAATATAAAATTATCTATGAAAAAGAGGCAAATAATTTTAGGATTAGAACCTTATTTTTATATTTTATTTCTATGATTCCATTTGCAACACTATTTACGGCTGTGTATTATATTATTTATTTAGGACATGCTTATTTTGTAAAACTTGATGAATTGGAAAAGAAAAGATTAAACTAGTTTATATCCTATACCTTGAATATTTTTTAAGAAATCTTTAGGAAGTTTTTTTCTAAAGTTTTTAATAAAAAGTCTCATTGCATTTGCTGTCATAATTGAATCTTCATCCCAAATATTTGTTTCAAGCTCTCCATAAGTGATAATTCTATTTTTACTAATAAGTAGTTTTAAAAAGTTATTCTCTTTTTTTGTTAAAGTAAAATCTTCTTTTCCATTTGAAACTAGTGTTTTACTAGAATCAAAAATCCAATTTGGTATTAAATTATATATTTTAGCGTCATTATAACTATTTACAAAACTTTCAAGTGCTTCCATTAGTTTATCTTGAGTTATTGGCTTGATTATGTATTTTATTAGATGTAGTTCTGTTGCTTGTAGTAAATATTCTAAATCTGTATATGCAGATGTTATTATAATTCTTGTTTTAGAATCAGATTTTCTTATTTTTTTTACCAAATCAATACCTGTTTCATTTCCCATTTTTATATCAGTAATTATTAAATCAGGATTATTTTCAAGATATTTTATATAAGCTTCACTGGCATTTTTGGTGCAGGTTACTTCTTTAAAAAGATGTTCTAAAATTTCTTTTATATTATTTCTAATTCCATCTTCATCTTCTGCATATAAAACAGAATAAGCATTGAGTTTATTTATAAAATCATTTTGCATATTTATAAAAATCCTTATTATAAAAGATATGTTATCATAGCAAAATTAGGTTAATAAGGGACTATTTTGGCTTTAGTTATAGAAAAAAATTTATCAAAGATTATTATTTTTACATTTATTGTAATTATGACATCAATGGTTTTTGCAATGTCATATTTTTATGTTAAAAATACATATAATGATTTTGATGTAGAAATGGAAAAGTTTATAAATGAATATTATTCAGATAAAAAAAAGACATTAAAAAAAGAGATTAATACTATTCTTGATATATTAAATTACAATATTGTTAAATCAAATTTAGATGATGAAGAACAAAAAATAGATGCGATTAGACTGTTAAATAATATAACTTTTGAAGAAAATACAAGTAACTATTTTTTTGTATATGAAGTAAAAAATATACAAGGTGGAGATGATTTTGCAAAACTTATAGTAAATCCAAATAGACTTGATTTGGTTGGGACTTTAATATCAACAAACTATGAAGATTCGGATGGAAAAAAATTTAGAGAAGATTTTTTAAGAGATATACGATATAAAGGTGAATCTTTTACAAAATATGCTTATAAAAAACCAGATACAAAAGAGACAAAACAAAAAATATCCTATTTTAAATATTATGAAAAATGGAATTGGATTATTGCAGTTGGTATTTATACAGATGACATGGAAAATGAAATAGCAGTAAAAACTGAAGATTTGAAAAAAAGAATTAAAAATCAAGTTGTTCAAAATGTAGTTTTATTTGTAATGTTTTTATCTATTGCAATTTTAATATCAATATTTATCTCAGAAAAAATAGATAAAGTTTTAAAAGGTTATGAAAATAAGGTTTCTTCAAATGCAAAAGAATTGGAAGAGTTAAATCAATCACTTGAAGAAAAAGTAAAAAAAGAGATTGAAAAAAATAGAGAAAAAGAGCAATTGCTAGTTCAAAAATCGAAATTTATTGCATTAGGTGAAATGATTTCAAATATTGCACATCAATGGAGACAACCATTAAGTGAATTATCTTCAATTTTAATGTTCATAAAATTTAAATATAGTATTAATGCACTTGATTCTAAAACAATGGAGCAAAAATCTTTGGAAGCAGATAAAGTTTTGGAGTTTATGTCTCAAACAATAGATGATTTTAGAAATTTTTTTATGCCTAAAAAAGAGAAAGAAGAGTTTTTTTTATATAAAACTGTTGATGTTGTAATAAATATAATTTCAAGTACATTAAGAAATTATGATATTAAACTAGAAATACAAATTGATAAAAATATTGTTTTAAAAACATATTTAAATGAGTATCAACAAGTTTTATTAAATATTATTAATAATGCAAAAGATGTATTAATAGAAAAAAAAATAAAAAATCCATATATAAAAATTACTGCTTATGAAGAAGATACTTATATTGTTTTATATGTAGAAGATAATGGTGGAGGTGTTTTAGTTGAACCAAAAGGTAAAATATTTGAACCATATTTTACAACTAAAGAAGATAGTAATGGCACAGGAATAGGGCTTTACATGTCAAAAATAATTGTGGATAAAAATATGAAAGGTAAATTAAGAGTTAGAAATACAAAAAATGGTGCCAAATTTGCTGTATTTGTACCTAAAAATAGTGATACTAAAGGAATTCATTATGAATTTATTTAAAAATAGATTTATAGCACATAGAGGTTTGCATAAAAGTAGAATAATTCCTGAGAATTCGATATTAGCTTTTAAAGGAGCCATAGAAAAAAACTATGTAATTGAGTTTGATATAAATATTACAAAAGATAATCAGATAGTAATTTTTCATGATGATGATTTAAATCGTTTATGTAATAAAAAAGAAAAAATTGAAGAGCTTACTTATTCTTTTTTAAAAGATTTAAAATTATATGAAAGTGATGAAAAAATTCCATTATTAAAAGAGTTATTAGATGAAGTTAATGGGAAAATACCTTTAGTAATTGAAATAAAAAAACACGAAAATATTGGTCTATTAGAAGATATTTTATTTGAGATGTTAAAAGAGTATAAAGGAGAATATTTTATTTGTTCTTTTGAAAAAGATATTTTGTTTTGGCTACGAAATAATAAACCTAAACAAATTAGAGGATTGATTTTTGCTAGTTTTCCAAAAAAATTTAAAAAGTATGAAAAAGCAATTTTTTTATATAAATTTTTCAAAAGTAAAGCAGATTTTATCTCTTTGGATGATAAGTTAATTGATAGTTCGATTTATGATTTTTGTAAGAAAAAAGAGTTAGAGGTTATCATTTGGACAATTAAAGATAAAAAAAGATTTAAGCAGATAGAAAAAAAAGTTGATGGTGTAATTTTTGAAGGTTTTGTAATTTAAAAAAGAGGAGAATAAATCTCTCTCTTTTTTATCCATACATAAAATTCGGAAGCCATAATGAAATAACTGGAATATATGTTACTAATATTAAACCTAGAAGTAATACACCAGTCATCGGTAAAGATGCCACAATAACTTCTTTTAAACTTAGTCCCGTTATTCCACTGGCCACAAAGAGGTTGAGTCCCACAGGCGGGGTTATCATACCTATTTCCATATTTACAACCATAATAACACCTAAATGAATAGGATCAATTC
>JAIELU010000246.1 GCA_019752775.1 Campylobacterales bacterium
GAGGTAGACAAAAATTTCCTGAAAAGTGGTTGAATAAGTTTTTTATTCTAGTATAATCTCTCTCATGTATTTATTTCTTGAATAAGCTTTCTTATGAATAGTTTTATTTTTTTTAATTAGAAATTCATCTGGAATATTTACTAATTTAACTCGCTTATTTTTAAGTAAATCATTAATAGAACGGTGTATATTATCAGATGTAGGGATATTGTTTTTTTCTGCATATTTCCAAGAATTGGTATTTGTATATAATTCTTGTATTATATTATTTAAAGAAATTGTTTTTTTATGTTTTATTATTTTTATAATATCATCTCCAATATTATCAAATAGGCTTGTTATGAAATTTACTTTATACTCTTCTAAAGATTCAAAATAAGAATTTAAAAAGGCATCTGATACACCAATACTATTAGTTCCTAATAATAATTGAAAGTTGTCTTTTTCAACTATTTTCCCTTCTCTAGTTGTTGGAATAGAAATATTTATAATGTAATCTTTTGATATGGCTGAGAATCTAGTTTTAATACATTCATTAATTAAATCATTTGATAGTATTAAATTTTTTAATTCTTTTTTATCAATTCCTAAAAATTTTGCTGTATTTTCATGTTCAGGGTATCTTCCAATAATTCTTTTTAATGATTGAAAATTTATAAAAATCATAAAATCTTGTAATTTTGCATATTTTTGTAATAATTCAATCAAATTGTTTAAATTAACTTCATTTGAAAATGGGTCAACAAAAATAAATCCCCATTTTGAAAATTTTAAAAGATTTTCTATATCATCATTTCTTTCGTGCCAATTTCCATTATGTAGGTGAGTTAGCACTTTAGGATTTAATTTTTTATTTAATTTTAAATAAGATATATTTTTTTCTAATTCAGAATAACTAGTTTTATCAATTTCTGAGAAAAAACATTTTAATTGATGAAAAGAATTTATTACTTGAGATTCTAAAATTGTATTTAAAGCAAGCATTGGTGAGCCAAAACTATCATCACTAAATTTTCCTTGTCCTGCATACAAATCAAGATAGGTGAAACTATTATTATCTGAAAACTTTGCAGAAATACCTAAAATAGACCTAAATGTATCATGAAAGATTTTATGTTTAATTTCAGTATGTTGTTTTTTATTAGTTGAAAAATGTTCTTGGCTTTCTATCATAATTATAAAATCCTTATATTGATTTAAAGAAATTGAAAAGTTCATAGTTATTGTATTATTTTTTAGTTATTAATTATTTAAATAACAACTTTAATTTTAATACAATTCTTAATTAAAATAACTTTTTATTTATAAAAAGTTTGAAAAGTAAAAAAGAATGAGTAAAAAATTATTAATAATTTTTATAATTTATTCCCACATTTATAACAAAAAGTAAAATCTTTCTCTTGAAAAGATTTTGAAATGGTTAGAGGAGTTGAACAATTAGGACACCTATCTAATAATTCAATATTATGTTTTTTACAAATAGTATATTCTTTTAATCTCCATATTTTCCTAAAGTAAGGAGCTTTATCTTCTTTTAAACATTTTGGACAAAACATTAATCCACCCTTTGTTTTTATATGACAATAATTCCCTAAAGCTCTTATGTTTGCAGTATTTGATTTACCTGTAATTTTATCAGCAACTATTCCTTCAAAACTTCTAAGTGTCATATTAAAAATTACATCTTCAGAATAACCACTTTTAAAAGAGATTCTTTCAATTAATTCATCGGGGCACCAAATATCTAAATCTCTTTGCCAAATAATGTTAGTTCTATATTCTTTAAAGTGCATATTTGTGAAAGAAGTTGTATGTGTTAAATGAGCCCTAGCAACTCTTACTAACCAAGAGCTTAGTAATTCATCTTCTTGCGGTTTTGGTCTTATGCGAAATTTTTGATTGCTTAAATCAATAAATCTTGTAACATTACTTATCATAGTTCTAAAATATCATTAATATGTTTTCTGAGTGAAGGTTTTACAAAACCACAATTTTTTAAAACTTTAATATCAATTCTCTCTATTTTATTATCTATTGCATATATTGAAGCAGCTGTAATTAATTCAATAATTTCCCCTATATATCCTTCACTTGTATCAAAAATATATTCAGCAAGTTCTTTAATAGAGTAAAGATTAGAAGAATTTTTTAGTGGAAGAATTTTTTCTAAACTTGCTAATAAGGATAAATAAGTTCTATCTAATTGCCATTTTCTTAAAGCTACAGGTTTAAATCTATTGTTAATTTGAGAATCTGTATTAGTTGCATGTAAAGCATCAGGAATTCCAACTATAACTATAGGTATTTGAAGTTCAGTACTTAAATTTTTTAGAGAATTCATAAAAGCTTTTTGTTTAGAAACAGCTCCAACCAAAATATTATGAATTTCATCAACAATAAGCATTTTTATTTCACAAAGCTTAAAATAATTATCGATTAATTCTCTTTTTTTATTTATTTTATCTCCATTTCTATAAGGTACACAAAGACTTTGTAGAATTTTGCTAAAAAAATCACTAATAGAGCCTGTCTCTGGTGCAACAACTGATAAAATAGGAGTGATAGTAACTTCTTCAGATTCATAAGGAAGATGGCTTTTTAAAAATTTATTTATAATAGAAGTCTTCCCATTATTGGTTTCTCCAACTATTAACATGCAAGGCATTCGACTTTTTTTAGGATGTTTGTACAGAAATTCTAGTTTATCTAAAATTTCTTTTGCATTAGGATATGTTATCCATTTTTCTTCTAAAAGAAACTCTTTTTTATCTTCTATCGATAAATTTAATTTTTCTCTTACAATAGGAAGTAAATTATTTAAATGTTCATCATTATTCATATTTCAATCTCATCAAATGGTTTAATATCTTTAAATAAATCATCAAAAGTTGAAGTTTCATTAGTTATATGATTTTTTGTTGAAATTTGTTTTTTTGATTTTATTTTTATGTCATCAAATTCTTTTTTATCTTTTCTAATTTTTTGAGCAGCTTGTTCTCTTCTTATAGTTTTTGTTTTTTGAGCAGCTTCTTTTTGAATTTCTTGTAATTTATAATAAGTTTTAAATATTATAGTTTCATCATAATCTTGTTGATGTTTATCATCTAAATATTTTCTTATATTTCTTAAATCCCAAATAGATATAGGAGGATATGATATATTTCTATAATGTACTTCAAAGTAGTCTTTTATTTTTGGATCATAAAACCAAATTACACTAATATCTCTTGGATCTCTTTTAAATATAAATTTCTTTGCATTATTATTTTCGTCTTTTGCTTTTATCCAACGTCTTAGAATATCTGAATAATAAACTATATTATCAATCTTAACTCCAAATTGTTGAATAGTTCTTTCTACTGTAGGTAGTAATGAAATTTTGAAATAATCTTCATTAGAAATTTTTTCAGGTAAACCTCTACCTGGATTATCCTCATCTCCAAATATTCCTAATTCATATTTTTTTTCAGGAGTCATTCTTATTCCTGAATGAATTTGTTTATGATATTGATTAATTATATACCTTGCAAACCACTTTTCTAATTCTTTTAACGTAAAAATTGAATTTTTTTCGGAATTATATTCTCCTCTTTTTTGAATACTTGAAAATGTAGTTCCAGGAAGAGTATGTATTTCATTCATCGCTGTACCAATCATTCTCTCTATATGTCCACCAAATTGAGGTCTTGCAACTGGTCTCCATGAGATTGTTATTCCATATTCTTCACAAACTCTTTGTAAATCTTTTGAACGAAATTCTTGAGCATTATCCATTCCTAAAGCTCTTGGAATTCCATAAATATACCATTCTCCCTCAACTCCAATTTCTCTTAAATATTTTTCTTTTGTAAGTATTGATTGGCTTATACATTGACTAACTGAAAAATAACTTGGCTCATCTAAACTTATATAAAAGCCTGTAATCATTCTACTATAGACATCAATTGCTAAAGTTAAATAAGGTTTACCAATCGACCTTCTATATACTTCATCAACTATATCAATATCCATAGGAGTATGGTCAATTTGAATAAAATCAAGTGGATATTTACCTTCAGGAAACATACCATCTGTGTTTCTATACTTTCTATCAGCAAGTATTGCACTTTCTCTATATTTTATTTTTTTCTTTTCTTCAATTTGAGTTATTCTATTTCTAACTGTATTTTCAGAAGGAGGAGTAATTCTTGCATTTTTACATCGTCTTACTATATCAAAATAGACTTTTCTAGCTGAAAATTTTTGTTGAGATAAGTATAAATCATTAATAGATTTCTGAATAATAAGTTCCGTTTCTTCATTTGTTCTTAGAGTTCCTTTTCCACCTTTTGAAAGATGTTTTGGTAGAAGGGAACTCAAAAGAGTATTCTCTTTATATTGAGCAATCCATCTATAAATTGTGCTGAAATGTAAATTATTTTTTATAGCAACATCTTCTATTTCATCTTTAGTAGTTTGTTTATTAAGAAGAGGTGTAATAATTTCTAATCTATTCTTTGCCTCGTTCCAGTGTTCTTCAGGTATATTTTCATTGATTATTAATTCAAATGATTCTTTTTCATTTTTGATATGGTTTATAGAGACATTTTCTAATTTATTTGTAGATAAATTTAAAGCTAAGACAGTTTTTAAATCAATTTGTTTTTTTATTTCATATTCTTGATCTTTTATAAAAACTTTTGAGCCTACGTTTAAATTTATCTTTTGCATTTAAGAAGCTTTTAGAATAGTATTATTTGTTATTTTACTATTAATATTGACATTTACTTTTTTCAAAAAAACTAATTGCCAAATATAAGGTATTATCTCCATTTGTTCAAATTTATTTGATGAAAATTGTTGTAATAACTCATTCACTGATATTTCTGAAAATAGGTTGATTTTTTCTAAAATGTTTTTTGAAATATCTTGATTATTCAAATCTCTAAATCTATATAAAAACATTATATTTTCTAGATATATCTCATCAATTTCTAATTCTGTAAACATTTTAAAATTCAAATCGTTTAAATTTATATATTTTTCAATTTGATTAAATTTTTCTTCAAAAAAGACTTTTTTTTCTTTTATTTCATTACTCATTTTAACTTCAAATACACATGGTATTTTGTTTAATGAAGGTTTGTAGTGAACTAAAACATCCGGAGTATATCTTTTTTTTGAATTAGCACTTTTATAATAAAGTCTAAAAGGTTGTTCTTCATATGAAATAACGTCATCATTGAATTCCAATAATAAGCAAAAATCTCGTTCAAGAAGAGATTCATAAAAAATATTACGTTTATTTTTATGGCTTGGAAAAGTTCCAGTAACACTTCTGTAATTCTTAGGTATTTTTCGTTCAGGCATTTTCAACCTCCAAGAACAAATTTTATTATTAATTTTACTATATATTTAAAGTAAATGATAATAAAATTTATTTAAAAAAAGAAATATTTATAATATAAATTAAAATTACTATATAATGTAAGAATTATCGACAAATATTCAATTTGATGAAAACTTAAAATACTATATTAAGGAGAAATTTTTATGAATAAAGATGAATTAGTAAAAATTTATACCTATGTTATGAATTTGCATAAAGAACATAGAGATATATCTCAACGTTTAGATACAATTTTTATAACTATTTCAGCTGCATCTCTACCTGCAATATTAACTATTTCAACTACAATTAATAACTTAAAAAATGATATAAAATCATTTTTATTTTATGCTTCTATTTTTTCAGTTTTAGTTATCATTACAGTATTTTTAAAATTAGCTTTAGAAAGATACAAAACTGATAAAATTGCAAAAGATTATTATGATTTATATAAAAATTTATCTAATTCTAGAGATTCAGATTTAAATACTTATCAAAAAATTTTAGAAGAAAAAAATAATGCAGCAAATAATTTTAAAAATGATGGTGAAAAATTATTTAGTTTACAATCATTAATTTATTTATTTTTTACATCGCTTATCGTTTGTTTTGAAATTGCAATTTATAAAATATAAAAGGTAAAAAAATGGAAGAAAAAATCCGTTTATGGTTGATTAGAAGAATTAATTTATTGAGTAAAGAACTAGATATTGAAATAAGTCAAAATTCATTAAATAACAAAAATATTAATGAACTAAAAAGATATTGTCGTTATTTAGAATTAAAAAAAAGTGGGAAAGGTGGTTCTTCTGGACGTGGAGGTGGAAATAGTAGTAGACATAGTACAAATAATAATGAACGAAGTACTATATCTAAACGAGCTAATACTAGAAAAAAAGGTCCTCTTCCTCCTATTGAACTTTAAAAAATATTGTGTGAATGACATATGGAAAAATTCCAGTCTTTAATGTGGGGACGGGTCATAAAATTTTTATAAAACAATATTTATTAATTATATGAATTACTATAATTTGTACTAAATTATCTAAAATAGAGAATAAAAATTAACTTTAATTTAATAAAATATACTTTCAAAGACTTTTACTATAGTATTGTAGATTGTAAGTACATTGTTTTTATATCAATATTATTTTATTCGCATTTAATGTTATAAAATAAAACTTATTCGCATTATTTATTATAATATTCTTATTTTTTATTGAATTTTTTTATCTTTTAATATGTTTTATTGAAATATATTCGCAACTTTTGTTGAGAATTACAGAGGAAGTTCAAATGCAAAGATGGGTGAAATCGCTTTAAGTAATAATGGAATTTTATTTTTTGATGAATTGCCACATTTTTCAAAATCAATTCTAGAAGCATTACGAGAGCCACTTGAAGATAATAAAATATTAATATCAAGAGTAAATAGCAAAATTATGTATGAAACAAAATTTATTTTTATTGCTGCCATGAATCCTTGTCCTTGTGGAAATTTATTGTCAAGTTTAAAAGAGTGCAGATGTAATGAACTCGAAATTCAAAGATATAAAAACCGTTTATCAGAGCCATTTTTAGATAGGATTGATTTATATGTGGTTATGAATGATAGTTTTAGTGATAATAAAAATGTTGTAAGCTCTAAAGAATTACATGGAAATGTTATAAAGGCTTTTATCAAACAAAAAAGTAGAGGACAAAAAGAATTAAATGGAAAATTATCTGAAGAAGATATAAAAAAGTATTGTATTTTAGATAATGAAGCAAAAGAGATATTAGAAAAAGCTAGATTAAATTATCAGTTGACATTTAGAAGTATAAACAAAGTTTTAAAAGTAGCTAGAACCATTGCTGATTTAAATGATAATGAAATTATTACAAAAAATGACTTATTAAAAAGCTTGAATTTTAGAAGAAGATAAAATAATGTGGATTTATTGTATAATGCAAAAAAACTAGATTTTACGAAGAAATCTTCGTATTGATTACAAAGGAATTAAAATGACAAAATGCGGATATGTTTCTGTTGTTGGGCGACCAAATGCAGGGAAAAGTTCACTTTTAAATTGGCTTGTTGGTGAAAAAATTGCTATGGTTTCTCACAAAGCTAATGCTACAAGAAAAAGATCAAATATAATTGTAATGCATAATGATGATCAAATTGTATTTATAGATACGCCAGGTATTCATGAAACGGAAAAATTATTAAATCAATTTATGCTTGATGAAGCACTAAAAGCAATGGGTGATTGTGATTTAATTTTATTTTTAGCACCAATTACTGATAAAGTTTCACACTATGAAGATTTTTTAGTGAAAAATAAAAAAGGTGTAAAACATATTTTATTGCTTACAAAAATAGATTTTGTATCAAATGCTGAGGTTTTAGAAAAAATAAAAGAGTATGAAAAATATAACGACAAATACGAAGCTATTATTCCTATTTCTATAAAAAAACAAACAACTCAAGCTGATATTTTAAATGATGTTGTAAAACATTTGCCAGTTCATCCATATTTATTTGACCCTGAAATTATGACAACTGAACATTTAAGAGATCTTTTTAAAGAGTTTATAAGAGAGTCAATTTTTGATAATATTAGTGATGAAATACCTTATGAAACTGATGTTATGATAAATAAAGTTGATGAAAAACCAGGTGTTGATGTTATAAAAGCTACAATAATTGTGCAAAAAGGTACTCAAAAAGGTATGATTATTGGAAAAGATGCAACTGCTAT
>JAIELU010000142.1 GCA_019752775.1 Campylobacterales bacterium
GAGTCAACACCTATATTGTTATTTAACTCTTTTTTAAACTCTTTTGTAATTGCATCAAAAGAATCATTAAGCAATACATTTTTTTGTAAAGCTCTTGATTCAAGTGCCATTCTTGCAGAAATTGGAGTAACTTGGGCAAAATATTTTCCAAATTTTTCTTTTACATAATTTGTAGTAGTTTCAACCTGCTCAGGAGTAAGTTTGTCTTTTTGATTTAAAACGCATAAAGATTTGTTTTTAAAGTGTTGCATGTATTCATCAAGAACTTCTGCTTCTGATAATTTTCCTGCATTATCAATTAAAGTTAGCCAAATAATTCCTCCCACATCTCTTAAAACTTTTCGTGTTGTTTCTGTATCACTTTGAGATTGAGAGTTAAGTCCAGGTGTATCAACAAATGAAATATCTTTTAAAATATCCATAGGAGCATAAAGAGTAAGATATTTTATATCTTGCATCTCATCTTGTCTTTGATCTGTAAAATCTGCGATTGATTCAATTGGAGCGAACTCTTGAGCTCCTGAATAATAAGTGATTTTTAGTTTATACTCTTCCCCATAATTTATAAAATTTACTTTTGAAGTAACAGGTGTAATTCCTGTTGGTAAAATATTTCTTGAAAGTAGGGCATTTAAAAAAGTTGATTTTCCAGAAGAAAATTGTCCTGTAATTGCAATTTCCATTGGGTATCTTGCTCGTCTAATTTGTTTTTTTAAAATACCTTCAAGCTGATTTGATGGTAAAAATTTTTCATCAAGTAATTTAGTTTGGATTTTTTTAATATCCCCAACTAAACCATCTTCATAAACAACTTCTTGTAAAGAGTAAGTTTCTCTATATTCATTAACAAAACTTTTTAGGATATTTAAATTTGCACTCATTAGTATAATCCTTTTATTGTTGTTGAAATATTTTCAAGTTTTTTAATATTTTTGTGAATATCAATTGATAATTGAGCTCTATTTTTATCATTTTCTTCAAATGAACTAATTTGATTTTGAAGTAATTCCTCATCATTTTTAAGTTTTTGTTCAAATGATTTTAGTGGAGCATTTAGTGTCGTAAAAAATGATTCGATTAAAAGACTACTTACTTTTTTTGCTTTTACTTTTATATCTTCTTCTATTGAAGTAAACTGAACTTTAATAAGTAACTCTATTTCTCTGTCTAATTCATTTAATTTAGTATCTTTTGATTTTGATACAGCATCTATTATTAAAGAAATTAAAACTTCATTATTTGAAGTTAAAAATCCAGATTTGAAATCATCTTGAAAAAATCCTCTTGCATCAAAATTTTCATTTTTATGTCCTATTGAAAAACCTAAATCTTGATATTTTTGCTCACATTGCTCACCAATAGTTTGAGATTTTTTGATAAACTTATATCTATAATCTCTAATTACATCAATAATTCCATCTTTTATTGCAGTTTCTACAATTACTCTTATTCTTGTATTTTCAGGTCTTTTTTTAGTTTTTTCAAAAGAATATCTAACATCTCCAATAACTCTTTGTTTTATAACAGTTTGTAAATCTATAAGTTCACTTTGCAAAAAAGTTTCTAATGAGTTTGTGTAATCTTTTGTATCATTTTTGTAATAAGTTATATCTTCACTCATTGCTTGATAAATTCTTGTATTTACATATTTTTTCTTATTAAAATTTTGAAGTTCTACTTCTAATTCATCTTTTGATTTTGAAAGAAGTTGCAATTCATAGTTATAAAATGAGTTTTGTTTTTCAATAATTTTTTGTAGTTGATTTTTAGCTGATTGAATTACAAGTTCACCTTTTTGAGAGTTTGAACCAAAAAGAGTTTCAGTTAAATATTGCTCTATTTCTAAAATACCTGTTTGTTCAAGTGTAAATCCTGCATCAAGGGCTTCTTGTTTATGACCAGTTCTATGTAAAAGTGCCATTCTTCCAGAAATTGGAATAAACTTAATAGTTTTTAAAATATAATCAAGTTGAGAATCTTTATTTTGAGCTTTTAATTGTTTTTCAATTGATGATTTTGTATATTTAATTACTTCATCTAATTGCTCTTTTGAAACAGTATCTGCTCTTGTAATTACAATCAAAAGTTTTGAAATATTTTGATATAAAACCGCATCAATTATAAACTCAACATCTTTTAAGGTTGCACTTTGTGATACATTCATAAGATGTAACATCATATCACAAGCAGAAATATACTCTTTTGTAATTTCTTCTCTTTGAATAACAGGGTCATCAAGTCCAGGTGTGTCAACTATTTCAATTCCATCAGATAAAAAATCTAATTTAGAACCTAATTCTACATATTTTACTAAATTACATTTTTTCCCACTAGCAGCGGCTGAGGTATAAGATGACAAATCATTAATATCAATTTCATCAAATCTTGAAGTGGGTCTAATATAATTTTTTAAATCATCTCCAAAGATTTTATTTGTTTCATTTACAAATTCTCTCATAGATTCTAATTGTTCAGCTGATTTTAAAATTCTATCCCATTCTTGTGTATTCCAGTAATATACTTTTGCATTATCCGTTGGATTGTGTTTTACAATAGTTAAGTTTGCAGTTTCTGGAACGACGGCACTTCCTAGGATTTCTCTTCCCATTAAAGCATTTAACATTGTAGATTTACCAGCATTCATGACACCTGTAATTCCAATAGAGAATTTTTGAGTATTTAAATAGTTTTTTGTAGCGTTAATCTCTTTTGAAATTTCTTCATTTGTAATATCTACTTGTAATTGAGATATTAATTCTTCAACCGTTGCTTTTAATTCTTTAAATGATGATTTTTCAAGTTCAGTATCAACTTTATTGCTAGAAGTTATAGTGTATTCATCTACTAAATCTAACTCTTTATAATCAAATAAAGATATTAATTTATCATAATTTTGACCATTGATTATATTTTCGCTTTTTAAATATTCAAACGATGAATGTAAAACTGAAATATTTTGTTTTGATTTATTCGATAATATCGACTTTACTATCATATGTTGTAAATGATTTAGTTCATTTATATTTGAAGGACTTTTAACTTTTAATTGTTGGCATAAAGTTTTGAATGATGTTAATGGTAAATATTTATCATAATTCTTTCTTGTTGCACTAATAATTAAAGCATAAATTGTAAAGATTTCTTCATTTACTTCTGTTTCAATTGGCTCTAAATCTAAATTTACTTCAAAAGTTATACCGTGATACAGTAAGAAATAGTCATTTGCTAAACTCATTTTGTCACTCCATTATTGCCCTAAAATATAAAAAGTTAAATATCATCAATGATATTTAACTTTTTATATTTTTATTACGAAGGAGAAAATCCTTCGTAATAATTATCTTAGTGCTACTAATTTTCTTCTTAAGTAAGCAATTTTGTTTTGTAATGGTAAATGTTTTGGACAATGGTCTTCACACGCCATTAAAGACATACAACCAAAAATTCCATCATCATCACCGATTAATTCATAAAAATCTTCAGCAGTTCTTTTATCATGAGGATCTACTTCAAATCTTGCAACTCTATTTAATCCAACAGGTCCAACAAAATTTGGTCTCATTAATGCAGTTCCACAAGAAGCAACACAAATTCCACATTCAATACATCTATCTAACTCAAAAGTTTGTTCAGCAATTTCTGGCTCAATTCTATCTTCTAATTTAGAAATATCTACTTCGTGATCATTGTGAATCCATGATTCAACTCTTTTAGACATTCCATCCATCCATTTACCTGTATTTACAGATAAATCTTTGATTAATTCAAATGCAGGCATAGGCATTAATTGTAATTTACCTGTTGGGTAATTAGCAATTAATGTTCTACAAGCAAGTGTTGGTTTTCCATTTACAACCATACCACAACTTCCACAAATTCCTGCTCGACATACAAAGTCAAAAGATAAATCTGCATCCATCTCTTCTCTAATTTTCATTAATGCAATAAAAAGAGTCATACCTGGAGTTTCTTCTAAATGAAAATCCACAAAATGAGGTTTTGAAACCTTAGATCTTGGATTGAATTTTAAAACTGATATTGTTATATCTCTACCTTTTTCAATACTCATTATAAATCTCCTGCTCTTTCATTTTTTTCTCTATAATTCATAGGTAAATCAAATGGCATTAAGGCATGTTGGATTTCATGTCTATCTTTACCTTCGGCTTGCATTTTTTCTGTAATTTCATCAACTTGCGCTTGTCTTTTTTCTGATAGATCATGTTCTATAATCATACCTTTAGCACCATATCCTCTAAATGCTGGAGGTAATTCCATAGTCATAATATCTAATGCTTCATACGTAATTGTAGGTAATGTATCATTTTCATTTGGCCAAGAAGTTAATGTTCTATTTAACCAGTTTGCATCATCTCTTTTTAAGAAGTCTTCTCTATAATGAGCTCCTCTTGATTCTGTTCTTAGTAATGCACCATTAGCAACACAAAGTGCTATTTTTAACATTCTAGGAACTCTATAAGCTTCTTCAAGTTCTGGATTTCCAGCTCTTTCTTTAGATTTAACAGTGATTTTTTTAGTTTTAAGTAATAACTCTTCAAGTTCTTCAACCGCAGCTTTTAAGTTAACACCATCTCTAAAGATTCCAACTTTTTCATCCATTAAGTTTTGCATTCTATTTTTGATTCTAAAAATATCTTCATTTCCTGTATAATCTAAAATATCATTTAAATATTTATCTTCTTTATCTAAAAATCTTTGAACAGTTGAAGTTGGAATTGTTACATCATTTGATAAACAATAATCAGCAAAATAATTTCCAACAATCATACCTGCAACAACTGTTTCTGAAACAGAGTTTCCTCCAAGTCTATTAAATCCATGCATATCCCAACAAGAAGCTTCACCACAAGAGAATAAACCATTTAAGTTTTGAGATTCACCAGTTGGTTTTGTTCTAATTCCACCCATTGAGTAATGTTGCATTGGAAGAACTGGTGCCCACCCTTTTTTACCTTCATCCGCTGGATCGATACCGTTGAAAATCATACAAATTTCTTGTACATCTCTTAGATTTTTTTCAATATGTTCTCTTCCTAAAATAGAAATATCAAGCCATACATGGTATCCATAAGGTGATGGAACACCTTTACCATTTCTAATATGTTCTATCATTCTTCTTGAAACAACATCTCTTGAAGCAAGTTCTTTTTTCTCAGGTTCGTAATCTGGCATAAATCTATGTCCATCAACATCTCTTAGAATTCCACCATCTCCTCTACAACCCTCAGTTAATAAAATACCTGATGGTACGATTGGTGTTGGATGGAACTGAACAGCTTCCATATTCCCTAATGTTGCAATTCCAGTTTCAAGTGCAATAGCAGCACCAATACCTTCACAAATTACAGCATTTGTAGTTTGTTTAAATACTCTTCCGTATCCACCAGTTGCTATACATGTACCTTTTGCAACATAAGCTTCTAATTCACCTGTAATTAAATCTCTTACGATTGCTCCATAACATCTACCATTTTCATGAATAAGTGAAAGTGCTTCTTTTCTATCTCTAATATCAACATTATGTCTTAAAGCTTCATTTGCAACACCAAACAACATAGTGTGACCAGTTGCATCAGCTGTGTAACAAGTTCTCCATTTTTTAGTTCCACCAAAGTCTCTTGATGTAATTAATCCATGTCTATCAGCATCTTCTGTAATTGTTGTTTTTTTAGCATTAATAACAGCTTCTCTTGATCCCTCTTTAACTCTTGACCAAGGAACCCCCCAAGCTGCTAATTCTCTAATAGCTTTTGGTGCAGTATGAACGAACATTCTTGCAACTTCTTGATCACATCCCCAGTCTGAACCTTTTACAGTATCAGCAAAGTGTAAATCTTCATTATCACCATCAGACATTTTTGAGTTACCTAAAGATGCTTGCATACCACCTTGTGCAGCAGCACTATGTGATCTTTTAACAGGAACTAAAGATAAAACGATTGTATTTAAACCTTTTTTTTGTGCAGCAACAGCAGCTCTTAAACCAGCTAATCCACCACCAATTACTAACGCATCACAGTAATTAATTTTCATTATGCAATTCCCCCAACACTTTTATTTGTAATTTTATATTCTATTACACATGCAGTTGGAGTGTATTTTTGACCAACTGTTCCATTTGCTGCATTTTCCATTCCAATTTTCATATAAGCTGCAAGTGATGCAAAACCTAATACTAAGAAGAATACTGTTAATGCCCATTTGATTTTTTTAAGTGTTTTTCTAGTAGCTTTTGGATTTTCACCATCAAACCATCCCCATTTTACACATAATCTATAAAGACCAATTGTTCCATGAAATTCAACAGCTAATAATAAAAGAATGTATAAAGGCCACATATATTCAGACCAAACTCTATCTGAACTAGCATTTGGTCCAATTGCATCTGCATGAGTCATAATAATATACAAATGAATAGAACCCATGAAGAACATTGCAAAACCTGTAAAGGCTTGAATAAACCAAAGTTTTGTATCATCGTGATTCATACTTTTAGAGTGAGCTTTCATTACTTGGTATTGTTTAAAATTACTAGGTAATTTTCTCATTCCTAACGCCGCATGAACAATAAAAATTACAAATACTATAAAAGCAATAATAGAAACAATGATTGGTTGCCCTTCATTGAAAATAAAACTACCTTCAAAAAATTTTGTAATTGTATACATAAAATCTTTGCTGATTAAAATTGATGAGACAAAAAGCATATGTCCCCACATAAATAGAGCTAAGAAACCACCAGTAAAACTTTGAATAAAATCAAGCTTTGCAGGTAATCTACTCTTTCTTCCTTCTTCTGTTTTCCCCAAATAACCTTCTATTAGGTCACTCATTTGCTATCCTTTCTGCGAATTAGATTTTTTTGAATAATAGCAACATAATAGCTTAAAGCTACTTCAAATATCTTTATATTCTTGTGAAAAATGATGTTGAAAAAAGGAGAAAATAATCCGAAAAAACCCCTATTAAGGGGTTTTGATAAAGAAGAGTTTTATGAAAAAAATTAATTAATAAGAAACGGAGATGTTACTTATTAACACAGGCTATTTTATAAATAGTGATTGAACTGCAAATTGAGTTAATTTTATTATTTCATCAATATTCATTGCTGGAATAAAAAATACAATAGCAGAACCAATTCCACCTAAAAGTGTAAGAATTGCAACAAAAGCAATTGCATAAGTTGAAACTCTTTTGTCATTAAATTCTTCACTAATACAAGCTTCTTGTGGAGAATAAAAATACATCATTGCAATTAGTTTAAAATAATAATAAACAGAAACAATAGTTGCAATTATAGCAACTATTGTAAGCCCTATATAACCTGCATTTATAGCTTCTGTGAATACATATAATTTACCGATAAATCCTATTGTTGATGGAATTCCAGCAAGTGAAAATAAGAATATTGTCATCATTGCTGCTAAAAATGGTCTTTGTTTTGCTAAACCTTTAAAATCATCATAAGTAACTTTTACATTTGTTTCCGAAATAATATGTGAAGCTAATCCAAAAGCTCCAAGAGCTGATAATAAATAAGCAATTAAATAAAACATTGTTGCATATGCTGAATCAATATTAATAATTTGCCCATCTTTGTAACTTAAAGCAATAAATGCTAAAAGTACATATCCTGTATGCACAATTGAAGATGCTGCTAACATTCTTTTTATAATTTGTTGAGTAATTGCTAACCATGTACCAAATACTAAAGTTAAAACAATAATTATAGTAATAATACCATCCCAGAAATCAATGATTGGAGCAATATAACTTAATATCATTCGTAAAAAGAATGAGAATATGGCAATTTTAAATGTTGATGCCATATAAGCTGTAATAACCATTGGTGCACCTCGATAAACATCAAGAACCCAAGATTGAAACGGAAATGCCGCTATTTTAAATAAGAATGTAAATAAGATTAAAGTCAATCCAATATATACAAGTATCATTTGGTCTGAATTAGCAGTTAAAATAAATGCTGATAAATTAGCTAAATTTGTGCTTTGAGTTGCTCCATAAATTAGAACAACACCTAAAAGATAAAAAGCACCAATAAATGAACCTAATACTAAATATTT
>JAIELU010000124.1 GCA_019752775.1 Campylobacterales bacterium
AGAGAATTAATTTCTTAATTCAGGATATAAAAAGAAAATTATCAAGAATATTTTTCAAGAAGAATTACATCTGAACATAAATTAGTATATAAAATTAATGATGATTTAATCATTATTGCTCAATGTAGATTTCATTACTAAGTAGATACTCTACCTAATCACTCTTTATACAAACTTTAAGTACAATTGCTTTTTTTAAAGGATTACACTAAATGGATGCATACGAATATTCAGAACTATTAAAACTTCTAAACACTAAACTAAATAACATAAAAGGTATTTTAAAACCTGATGATTTAAATCAAAGATTAGATGAAATCAAAGAAGAAGAATCGGCACAAGATTTTTGGAATAATATAGAAAATGCTACAAAAAGTGGTATAGAAAAGAATAGAATTTTAGGGAAACTAAGTAAATTCAATAAAGCTAATGATTCATTAAAAGGTACAAATGAACTTTATGAAATGGCGAATGATGAAAAAGATGATGAAACTTTGGAAATGCTTTATGATGAAGCACCAGAACTTGATAAACTTATCAAATCAACTGAAATATCTGTAATGCTAAGCCACCCGGATGATGTATCAAATGCTATTGTTTCTATTCATCCAGGAGCTGGAGGAACTGAATCACAAGATTGGGCTTCAATGCTTTATAGAATGTATTTAAGATGGGCTGAAAGAAATGATTTTAAAATTGAACTACTTGATTATCAAAATGGTGATGAAGCTGGAATCAAAGATGTTTCTTTTATCATCAAAGGTGAAAATGCTTACGGTTATATGAAAGCTGAAAATGGAATTCATAGACTAGTAAGAATCTCTCCTTTTGACTCAAATGCAAAAAGACATACATCATTTTCATCTGTTATGGTAAGCCCTGAAGTTGATGATAATATCGCTATTGTAATTGAAGATAAAGATATAAGAATAGATACATACAGAGCAAGTGGAGCTGGTGGGCAACATGTTAATAAAACAGAATCAGCAATTAGAATCACACATATTGCTACAAATATCGTAGTTCAATGTCAAAATGATAGATCTCAACATAAAAATAAAGCAAGTGCTATGAAAATGTTAAAATCTAGACTTTATGAACTTGAACTTGAAAAACAACAAGCAACAAAAGATGGGGTTGAAAAAAGTGATAATGGCTGGGGACATCAAATTCGTTCTTATGTTTTACAACCATATCAACAAGTAAAAGATAGTAGAAGCAATATTGGATATTCAAATGTTGATGCTATTTTAGATGGTGATATTACAAAAATTATTGAAGACGTTTTAATTGCAACTGCTAAATAAATAGTGACCAAATTAGTCACTGTTTATTTTGTTCAATCCTAATAGTACAAGTAATCCCTGCTCTTAAAATAAAGTCTTTTGGAACTTCATCAATATAAATTCTAACAGGAATTCTTTGTGCAAGTCTAACCCAAGTAAATGATGGATTTACATTTGCCAAAAGTCTTTTCCCAAAATCATTATCCCTATCAGTTATTCCATTTGTAATACTTTCTACATGACCTTTTATAATAAAATCTGTTCCTAAAGGTTGAATAATAGCAATATTACCCTCTTTTATTAGAGGAATTTTATGCTCTTCAAAATATCCATAAACCCAAAAAGAATTATCACTTACCATTGCAAGACTATTTTCACCTCGATTAATAAAATCACCATTTTTTAAAACTAAATTTGAAACCCAACCATCTTCTGGTGAAAGGACTGTTGAACGCTCTAAATTTAATTTAGCAATATTTAGTTCTGAGAGATTTTTATCATAATTTGCTTTTGATATTTCTAACTTGTATTTTGCAGTCTCATGTTCTTCTTTAGAAACAACATCATTATTTACTGAGAATCTTCTATCAAACTGTTTTTTCAACATCTCATATTCAATTCTTTGAACTCGACAAAGTGCTTCTAATCTTGTAATATCTTCAAGAAATCTTTGTTTATCAATTTGAAATAATACATCACCTTTTTTCACATATTGATTATCTTTTACATAAACTTTGTCAACTAAACCACTTACATCAGGAGCAATTATAATTGTATCAGCACGAAGTTTTCCATCTCTTGTCCATGGAGTATTCATATAGTTGTGCCATAATTTTAAGCCCAAAAATATTGCAATTACTAATACAGAAAATGTAATCGCAAATTTCAAAAATTTTATTAGTTTATTATTTTTATTCATTTATTTATTTCCTTAATTATAAATCAAAAGTGACGCCATTGTAAAAAGCGACACAAATAATGCCGTTCTAAAAAGCCCTGGATGCCAAACATAGTTATAAACTCCAGTATCTGCAAGTATTCTATTTAATAAAATTTGTACAATTCCAATAACTAAAAAAACAACTACAAGTGTTGGTATTTCATTACCAAATAAGGTTATTACGAAATTCAATTTATTTCTCCTTTTGAAGGAAGTGAGATTTTATTCAACATAACAGTATAAATTAATCTGATTTCTATTTGAATATTATTTATTGCTTTTTGTTCTGCTGTTAATTTAAATACTAGATTTTTCTCAAGTTCTATAAAATATTTTTTAAATTCTTGAAAAATTATTTCTTTTTTATATTCATCTATTTCTAAAAAAAAGTCTTTTATTAAATCTAAAATATCATAAACTATCTTTACTTGATTTTCATTTTTAAAATTTTGTAATTCATTTTTTATATCAATAATTGCTCTTCCTATTTCAAGAGTTGAAAGTAACCATTGAAAAAGTAAACTATTTGATTGAAGATTTAATCGTCCTTGAGTTGAAAAGTGTTGAATCAAATCTAAACCTTGACTCTCTAAAATAACTCGTCTTGTATTGTCTTTTGCATTTGTTAGTTTAATTAATTTATTACATAAAAGATTTGATACCCTTCTTTTTGTCCAATAATCTGACCATGAATTTATTAATTCATAAGCAATTCCTGAAATTGCAATTCCAATAATAGATGCAATACTTGTTTCGAAATATGTTATGTAATCCATACTATAATGTAAATTCATAGAACAAACAGTAATGATAATAAATATAAATCCAAAAGCAAATAAGCCTCTTTGATCAGAACTCCCAAGCCAAGCTGCAAAAGCAAAAATTGGTGCCATAATAAAACAAAAACTTGGTATATCACTTACATATGTTGGGATTAAATAAAAATTACAAACTCCTGCGACAAAAAAAGATACAATTGCACCTTTTGTGAAGCTTTTACTTGCATTCACAGGATTTGGATGAGAACTAAATAAAAGAGTTGCAGCAACTGCTGAGATGATTATAAAAGGTGCATATTCCCAAGCTGTTAAAATCCAAAATATAGTTGTAGCAACTAAAACTACAACTGCTCTAAAAGAAACTAACAATATAAGTAAATTATCTGTATATGTTGAAAATTTATAAATCAGAGAAGATTCTTCATAATTATCATTTTTATCTTTGTTATTTACAAATGAAATATATGTTTTTGTATATAAAGAAAATTCATCAAAAAAACGAGTAATCAAATATACTGAAGAATTATAATCATTTAAAACATCAAAATCAAAATGCATAAACTTAGTTTTATTAAATTCAATTTGTTCTTTAATATGTTTTTTTACCTCGTTGAATTTATTTATGATATTTTCAGAACTTTCATTTATAAATAAGTTTTGTGAATTTTCTTCCAAAAAATCTTTTATAGGTTTATATGTATCTTTTAATGCAAGCATCATTTCATTGTCTATCTTTTCATTATTTAAAATTGTATTTATAATATTTCTTAATGAATGAAAAGTTATTGATAAATGCATAAATTCAGAATTTAATCTTTGATAATACTTTTTATCTTTTTTGTTAATATTACTTTCAAAAATACTATTTACTCTCAAAGAATCTGAACCTAAAATATTTCTTGAGAAATTGTTTATATTTTTTTCTTTACTAAAAATATTTTCTATATTAATAATTGATAAAAATGTATTTTTATATTTGTGTTTTTCACTTTCAAAAAGAGTATCAGATAATTGTTTTGGGAATATAACCTCACTAATAACACTGGCACTTAATAATCCAACAACAACTTCTGATATTCTGTCAATTGCAAAACCATAAATATGAAGTGGATTGTCAATTGAAGGTAAAGTAATAATTGCCACTGTATATCCTGATAAAACAAATCCATAGGAAATAAAGTTTCTATATTTAAATCCTGCCGCTGCACAAATTGCAATCCATATTATGAAAAATCCCATAAACCAAACTCTATCTTGAGAAAAAGCAGAAACAAAAACTAAAGAGATAACAAACCCAATTAATGTTCCTAAAAATCTATAAAAACTTTTTGAAAAAACTAAACCACTATACATTTGCATTACAATAAATACTGTAAACACAGAAGTTTGAGGGCTTGAAAGATTAAAAAACATTGAAACACTCATTGCAAGAAGTGCTGCAATTGTTAATTTTATTATATAAATAATAACTGTTAAGTCATTATTTTTCCACTCTTTAAAAGCTGTTTTAATAGAGAATAAAAAGTCTGATTTAGAAATATTAACTTCTACCATTTTTTATATCCTCTTCATTAAAACCTCCACCAAGTGCTTTTATTAACGCTAATTGCAACTTAGAATGACTTTCTGTTAGTTCAAATTCTGAAATATGAATAAATAAAGTATTAATTTTTGAATCAAAATATGGAATTTTATCAGTAAGTCCTATTTTAAACTTTTCACTTGCTATATGCTCATTTGCCTCTTTTGTTTCTAATTCATTTTTGTGCATATCTAATTGTAAATTCTTATATTCAATCTTTTTTAATACACTTACAACTTCATTTACGGCTTTATTAACAATATCATTGTATTCATAAATAGAACTATTATAATCTATTACTTTGTCATCTAAATTTGCTTCTCTTTTTCCCCAATCAAAAATTGGTAAATCAACCGCCATTCCTAATGATGGAACAGTTGATGACTTACTTAAAAAGTCACTTGTTCCAAAAGAAGTAAATCCTAATAATCCTGATAAATTAATGTTTGGATAAAATTTAGACACAGCTACATTTATATTTTCTTCATTACTTAATACTGTATATTTTTGGATTGTTACATCTGCTCTATTTGACAATAAATTTAAATGAATATTTTTTGATAAGTTTAAATCAATTGAATTATGAATATTAGGTTTATTAATATTTTCAGCATTTGATGGCAATAAACCAGCCAAAATACAAATACTTGCTTTTTGCCCTTTTATGATTTCTTGTATAGAATATATATTATATTTCATTTGAGAAATCTGAGCTTTTTTATTATTTAATGTTACTTCATCAATCAAACCACTATCAAATCTTTGTTTTATTATATTAAACTCTTCATCTAAAATCCCAACTATTTTTTCTAAAACTTCAACTTTTTTTTCATTAAAATTCCAAGCCAAATAAAGTTGTGTTATACCTAATGATAAATTTAATTTACTCTCTTCAATAAATGCCTTTTGTGCCAATGCTATATTCTTTGCAGATTTAATTCTAGACTTTCTTTCATCCCAAAAATCAAATTTATATTCAAGTGTACTTGCAGTGTGATAACCTGTAAATGTTCCTCCACCAAGTGGCGATGGAAATATATGATTTGCACTAAATCTTTCTCTCGTAACTTCTGATCCAAATGAAATATTTGGGAGATTCTCTGATTCAACTGATTTAATAATTGTGTTTGCTTTTGCATATCGTTGTTCTATACTTTTTAAAGATGGAGCTTCTTCAATAGCATGATTTATAATAGAATTTAACTGTGTATCATGAAATAATTCCCACCACTTTATACTCAATTCATTTTTATCATTTGTTAATTTCAAAGATTCCAGTTCATTTGAAATCTTTGATTCATCAATTTTATCTACTTTATTTATTTTAGGAACGCAAGCAATTAAAATAAAACTACAAAAAAGTAGAACAATTAAATTTTTTATTTGCATTATTTATCTTTATTAAGATTATAAAAAATTTTATCCAAAGTATTTAGAAACTCTTTTTTCTGTTCATCACTAATACCATCTAAAATTCTTTTTTCAAGTTCTTTTGCAACAACAACTAATTTACGCTCAAGTTCTCTACCCTCATTTGTAATTGCTATTAAATATGCTCTTCTGTCATTTTCTTTTGCTTCTCGGATAATTAACTCTTTTGATTCAAGTTTATCAAGAATAAGAGTTAATGCTGATTGTTTATAATGTGTTTCATTTGCTAAATCTTTTTGAGTCATTCTATCTTTTTCACAAAGTTTTAATAATACAACAAATTGTGTTGTCGTTATATTATAGGTAATAAGTGCAATTTCCATTTCATTTTTAATACTATTTCTTACTTTTGCTACTTTAATCCCAAAATATTCTTCTAATGTATAATTCATAGGGAATCCTTTTTTCATTTTTTAAAATATATCATATCATTAATTAATATATAATTAACATATTAACTATATTTACAAAAAAAATTATTACTAATCTATTTAATTATTTATTCCCTATCACAAATAATTGAATATGCACAATAGGTACAATTTGATTTATCTTCGCATTTTGAAAAAGAGATTTCATTTTTTGAAATCTCTTTTAAATCTTTAAACTTTTCACATAATAGTTCGAGTTTTTTATCAAGTGCAATTTCATTAATAATCAATGTATTATTCAAATCATAATAATAAGTCTCTATTTTATCTGTTTTATACAATTCATTCATTGCTAAATAATAAAATTCTAATTGAAAATCATCTGTTTTTTCATAATTTTTTAATGTGTCTACACTTAATGAACTTGAGGTTTTATAATCAATTACTTGATAAATATCCTCATATTTGTCAATTCTATCAATCACACCTCTTATTTTTATTCCTTCAAATTCACATTCAAAAGATTTTTCTAAAGCGATTATTTGTCTATGTTTTAATCTCTCTTTATCATATAAATAAAATTCATAAAGCTTCTTTTTCCATATCTCTAAATCCAAAATCAAAAATGGATTTGAACTTTTGTATTTATTAAATAAATCCTCAATTTTTTCAAAACTAAATTCATTTGAATTTTCATCTGCAGTATAATAATCTTCTAAAATAGAATGAATAATATCTCCTAATTCATAGGCTTTTGGTTTTAGAGAAATTGTATGTTCTTTGATTTTTAAAATATTTTGTAAATAAAACTTTCTTTTACACTTTAAATATGTTCTAAATGATGTTGCAGACCATCTAATTGAAGCCAAATCAATTTTATCAATAATCTCTTCATCAAAATGATTTATCTTGTGATTATCGTACAAAATATGTTTATAATAATTATCATTTGTATCAGTTTTTATATGAGTATTAAATAACTCATTTGCAAATCTTGAGATCTGATTTGTATCTGAATTTACATAAGATATAAATACATTTTTTGATGAACCAATTAATCTTTTATAATAATATTTTTGTAAAGATTCCCTATCAAATTGAGTTGGAAGATTAGAGAGTTGTTTTAATTTTGTTGATAAGAATTTATCTTTGACTGAAGTTTTTGGAATAAATGACTCATTAAAATCACAAATAATAACTGTTTCAAAATTTATTGCTCTTGTTTCAAGAAGTCCAAGAACTGTAATTTTTCCTGAATTAACATCATCTAAAGTAACGGCAACTAATCTTTGTAAAAATATTTTGTATACATCTTTTAATAAAATATTGTGATTTGATGAAAATAAAATTATATTTAATTTATAAAGTAACTCTTCATATTTTTCAAGTAGTTCACTATTTTTCTCAAAAGATTTTATTAAATCTGTAATAACTAAAAAACTCTCTTTTGTCGCTTTTTTATTCCATATATTTTTGATATTTTTATCAATAAATAATTTGTCAATTTTAAAATAAGATAAAGATTCAAAATAAATAAATTTTGATCAAAATTGATTTTGTAATATTTGAACTTAAAAAAATTTTTATTATATTTTCAAATTTTTCAGCATGAATCTAGAATTAATATTTTAATGAAAATGGAAAAAGTTATTTTTGAA
>JAIELU010000183.1 GCA_019752775.1 Campylobacterales bacterium
AACCATTTGATATATTTGAAAAAAGATCCGACATTTTATTATTTATATAGGTTGGTTCTTCAACATTAAAAAATTTATCAATACCTGTTTTAATCAGAAAATAACTATACGCATCTTTATGCAAAATTCCAGCTGCATCTATCAAAAAAAGTTTTTTAACTTTTGATTCATATAATTGTGTATATTTTAAACTAATCGCTCCACCCATAGAGTGCCCAACTAAATAAAAAGGTTTATTTGTATATTGTGAAATAATATAATCAACAACCAATGCATATTTTGATGGAGTATATTCAGCACTTTGTTTTGAAGATTTTCCAAAACCTGGTAAATCAAAAGTTATTATAAAATATTCTTCTTTTAACTTATCAATACTACTTTCCCATATTGTAGAAGCTTCATCACCTAGTCCATGAACAAAAACAACAACTTCATTATTTGGATTACCATAGGTTTGAACATACATATTGCTATTGAATACTGGTTCTTCTACAAAAGAAATATCAGCATTTGCTATTGAAAGGGTAAATATAAAAATAGTTAAAAGTTTATTATATATTTTCATCTTGCAATGCTATAGTTAAAAAACCTTTTACATAAATCTTATCATTATTTAAAAGTTCGAATGAGAATTCTGTCATAGAACCAAAAGAGATATTTTTTTTAATTTTTATTTCATATTTTGTTTGTGTAAATTCATCAATTTGTTCTATATCTTTCAGTGAAATAAGAAAACCTATAATTGGTTTATCAGCTTGAGCAAAAGCTGCACTACTTTGGGCCGCTGCTTCACTCACCATTGATAAAGTTGGAATAAAAGGAAAAGAACAAGAAACAAAAATAAAATCTTCATTCTTTTTGATAATCTCTTGGGCAAATCTAATAGGTGCTTTATGTGGTAAAATCATTATATTTCTACTTCTATTATATTTTTTTTATCATTTTTAAAATTTTTTGCAATATGTAATATATGTTCTATTGCCTTTGGATAAGCATTATTTTGCATATTTTCAAAATTTATAGTTGCTTTTTCTTTACTTATTTTAACTTTTAAAGCAACTGCGCTTTCTAAAAAATCTATACAATAATTAACTTCTTCAATATTATTAATATTTAATGTTTCACAACAAACTAATAATATCTCATCTTCATCCAATGCTTTAATTGCACCAACTCTTAAAACCTTTAATGATGTCTGCTCTCCAGAAGATATAGTTAATATCTCACTTGTATTTTTAAATAATATTGAAGCATAAGAAACTGCTGTATTATAAACAGAATTTTGAAAATCTGTTGGAGACAAAATATCATTTTTTAGAATTGAATTTAAAATATTTGAAGTTGCTAATAGTTCACCAAATGATGTTCCATAAATAATTCTTCCCTCTTTAAAGTCCACATTTGACATCAATTCTATTATTAATTTAGAAGCTCTTGTAAGTCTTCTTCTTAAAATCATCGCAGGAACTAATTCTTTTGTATTTAAATTTTCAACTTCTTTTTCACCGAATAAATAAGAAGCATTTAATATTTCTAAATTTATTTTCATTCTACAAGTCCAAAAATTAAAGATGTGTTATTTCCACCAAAGGCAAAAGAGTTACTAAGAACATAATTTACTTTTGTAGAAATAGTTTCCATAGAATAATTTATACCTTCAATTTCAATTTCTTCTAAACCTTTATTTGAAGGAACTATTTGTTTCTGTAAAACCATACATGAAATAATTGCTTCAATTGCTCCTGCTGCTCCTAAAGTATGCCCAGTAACTGATTTTGTTGAACTTACTTTTGGTTTTTTATCAATAAATAAAGAGTTGATTCCATTTAATTCAGAAAAATCATTTGCATAAGTTCCTGTTCCATGTGCATTTATATATGCAATATCATTTATTGTTAAATGAGAATCTTTTAATGCATTTTCCATTGCTCGTTTAGCACCCAATCCATCAGGATGTGGTTGAGTCATATGATGAGCATCGGAACTATAACCTACTCCACATAATTCAATAGAATTCTCTTGTTTTTGATTTTGAAGTAATAAAATTCCAAAACCTTCAGAAACATTCATTCCTTCTCTATTTTTATCAAAAGGAGTACATGGGTTTGATGATAATACACTAAGTGCAGAAAAACCACACACGGTAGTATATGATAAGGTATCTATTCCAATAACTAAAACATTTTCATAGATACCTTTTAAAATCACTTCTTTTGCATACCCTAAAGCATTTGCACTTGAAGTACAAGCAGTTGAAAAAGATACATCATCATAAAAAGAAAATTTTTCTCTTAAATAATAAGCAATAGCATCAACTGGATGTTTTCTATAATTGATTCTCTTATAATTTTTATCTTCAAAAAAGAATTTTTCTGTTTCATCCATTCCACCAACAGATGAACCAATAACTAATAAAGTTTTTGAAAAATTTTCTAAATTTGATTGCTCCAATAACTTTTCACATCTTTTAAATAATATATCTATGAAATCTTCATTTTTAGTTATTTTTCCAATTGCAACGATTTTTTCTTTTACATAAGTTGAATCTACAAAAATAGTGTCTTTTTTACTGCAAATAGATTCAAATAATTCAGATGAATCATTTCCCGCACATGAAATTGAATCAAAATAATTTATATATGCTTTATTAATTATTTTCATTAATATATTTTAATAAACTATTTACTGATTTAAATATTTCTTGATATTGCTCAGTATTACTTATTTTAATACCATATTCTTTTTCAATAATTAATACCAATTCTATTGAATCAACAGAGTCTAATCCTAAACCATCATCTCCAAAAAGTACATCACTATCATTAATATCATCTACGCTAATATCTTCAAGCTTTAAGCCATCTATTAAAAACTGCTTAAATTCATTACTCGTAACTGCCATTTCCTGTCCCTTAAGTTCTATTTATTATTAAATTATACATTTTTTGTACTTTTAAGCATCTTATTTTTTAATTAGCAATTGAAGCTAATACATCAATCTTTTTTCTTGTATCTTTTACAAAATAATTATTTTCATCCCAAACATAACCTGATAAAATTGAACTTATAGAATCTTTAATAATCTTTGATTTATTTTTTGAATAAAATATTTTTTGTAATTTCCCATCATACCATGCATAAACAAACTCACGGAAAACATTTATTCCTATCATCATATAATCTTCATAATCTTTTTGCCAATCTACTTTTTCACCTCTTAACTCTTTTATTATAAGTTCAGCTACTTTATTTGATGATTCCAAGGCTAATGTTACTCCTGAAGAAAAAACAGGATCTAAAAATTCTGTTGCATTCCCACTTAATGCATATCCTTTTCCATACATTTTTTTAATTGCAGCAGAATATCCACTTATAATTCCAACTGGAGATATTTTTTTAGCATCTTTAAATTTTTCTTTTAAATACTTATGTTCATTAATAATTTTGTCCCAAAATTCTTCTTGACTTAAACCAGTTTTTTTAAAATATTCTTCTTCACATACTATGCCACAGGATGTTGTACCATCACTAAAAGGAATAACCCAAAGCCAAGCTTGATTATTATCATAAATAACAATATCTATAAAACCTTCAAAATCTTTTTCTCTTCTACTTTCACCTTTTACTCTTGTAAAAATTGCATTTCGTAATCTTAAATCAGAGGGAATATCCAAATCTAAAAGTTTTGGCAGCACTCTTCCATATCCAGAAGCATCTAATACAAATTTTGCTTCAAATTTTTTTAAATTACCTTCTCTATCTTTTGTAGTTAATTGATTTTTTTCATTATTATAATATATTACTTCATAACCATGTCGTACATCAGCACCAAATTTCTTAGCACTTTGTAATAAAACATTATCAAATTCTTCTCTTTTGACTTGAAAACTTGTACCCCATTTTTGTCCTAAATTTTTCTTAAAATCAATACATTGCTCTTGTTTATTTTCATCAACAAATATAGCACCGCCTTTAACCATATAATTTTGACTATGGATTATCTCAAGTAATTCATTATCTTCTAATATTTGATTGCATCTTGGTAATAATGACTCTCCAATTACAAATCTTGGGAAATCTAATTTTTCTAGTACTATAACATTGAATCCATTCTTTAAAAGTTTACACGCAGCAACCGAACCACTTGGACCACCTCCAATTATTAAAATGTCACATTTTTCCACTTTATCTCCTAGAAAATTAATTATATTATTATATACTTAGTTTACTTTTGATAGAATATTAGTAAATCATCTTATTTATTATTTTGGAGTATTTTTTATTGAAAAGTTTGTACAGTATCCTTCATTCAAAAATTTCGGAAGAATTTATTGAATATGAAATCCAATTAACAGATAAAAATCATCCTATATTTCAAGCACATTTTCCTAATAATCATCTTCTGCCAGGTTTTTTACATATAGATATTGCAAGTGAATTATTAAACAAAGAATTAATAAAAATTAATAAAGCAAAATTCTTACAACCTATTTTACCTTTAGATAAAATTCTATTTATTATAGAAAAGAAAAAAGAAAACTATAAAGTAATTATAAAAAAAGAAAATAAAAAATGCAGTGAGTTTACATTTGTTACTAAATAAAATCATGGTTGTTATACCAACTTACAATAATCCAAAGACTATTGTAAATGTCGCAAAAGATGTAATAGAAAATGGTTATGAACTTATTATAGTAGATGATGGTTCAACAATTAAAGTAAGTGATTTAGTTGAAAAGCATCCTTCTATTACAATATTAAGACATGAAGTTAATCAAGGAAAAGGTCAAGCTATTTTAACTGGAGCAACAAAAGTAAAAGAGCTAGGATACGACTATTTTATTAGTTTAGATGGTGATGGTCAACATTTACCAAGTCAAATAGAAAAAATTTTAAATGAATGTGATGGTGAAAATCAAATAATCATAGGTGCAAGAAATTTTGAAATTGACAATGTTCCAAATGGTTCAAAATTTGGAAGATGGTTTAGCAACTTTTGGGCATGTTGGGACACAGAGCAAGAGATAAAAGATTCATTATCAGGATTTAGACTATATCCAACTTCAATATTAGATTTAGATATCAGAACTTTAAGATTTGATTGGGAAATGGAAGTTTTAGTAAAGCATTCTTGGAAAAAAAGATTAATAAAAGAAGTAATTATAGAATGCTATTATCCAACCCCAGAAGAAAGAGTTAGTCATTTTAAAAAGTTTTGGGATACGGCTGCTATTGTAATGGTACATATTAGATTATTACCATTTAAATTTTTGATAAAAAAAAGATACAAGTAAATGAATGTAAAACAACGAGGAAGTGGTTGGAGCATAAAACTAGCATTTAATTTATATAAACTTTTTGGTTATAAATTTATTTATATTATTATGTATCCTGTTAGCTTTTTCTACTTTATTTTTGCTTCAAATGTAAAAAAATCTTTAAAAATTTATTATAAAACATTAAATCTAGAATTTAATAATTGGGTTTATTTTGAACATTTACGTATGTTTGCAATGTGCCTTTGTGATAGATTTATTTCAAAATATGATCCTTCTTCATATACATTTGTTTATGAAAATAGTAAAAAAGTTTCAGAATTATTAGATGATGGAACTATTCTACTATTTTCACATTTTGGAGGATGGGCTTCGAGCTCAAGTAAACCATCAACTACAAATAAAATAAACATAGTTATGAGAGAAGTGATATTAAACAGTATAAAAAATATTGAAACTAATATTGACAAAACAAATTCAAATATAAAAATAATTGACCAATCTATGGGTCAATTAGCAGTTTCTATTCAAATTGCTAATGCTATCTCAAATAAAGAAGTTGTAGCAATTATGGCTGATAGACCAACTAGTGATAAATATAAATTAAGGGCTAAGTTTTTTGGGAAAGATGCTTTTTTTAATAAAAATCCATTTAAAATTTCTTATAAAACAAGAACTCCAATTTTATGTGCTTTTGTAATAAATACTGGATTACAAGTTTACAAAGTAAAATCTATGAATTTGAATTTAGATTTTACGTTAAAAGAAGATGAAGCTATTGATATAGCTGTAAAACAATATGTCAAACTACTTGAAGATATTTTATTGGAATATCCAAATCAATGGTTTAATTTTTATAATTTTTGGGAGAAAAAATGAATTTACAAATAGACAAAAGATATATCACACTTGAAGAAATAACAAAAGCTTCAAGTATTGAAATTTCAAAAGATAAAGGTTTTCTTGATTACATAAACCATACACATGATTTTTTAATGAATGAGATTAAAGATGGTAAACCAATTTATGGAATTACAACAGGTTATGGTGCAAGTGGGAAAAATTATGTGTCTTATGAAGATAGTAAAACTTTACAAAAAAATCTATTTAGATTTCATGGATGTGGAATTGGTGTAAATTTATCTCACAAAGTTTGTAGATATGCTGTTATTATGAGAACTGTCTCTTTAAGTAAAGCTCGTTCAGGAGTAAGTGTTGAACTTCTAAAAAGATTAGAAATGTTAATTCAAGAAGATATTATTCCTGTTATTCCATCTCAAGGTTCAGTAGGAGCTAGTGGTGACTTAACTCCATTATCTTATATTGCAGCTGTAATTGCTGGTGAGCGAGAAGTTTACTATAAAGGCGAAATCAAGGATGTGATGGAAGTTTACAATCTATTAAATATCACTCCTTATGAATTTAAACCAAAAGAAGCATTAGCAATCATGAATGGAACAACTGTTATGAGTGCTATTGCTTTAGCTGCAATTGAAGAGTTTGAGATTATTTTAGATTCAATGGAATCTTATGTTGCTGGAATGTTCGAAGTTTTATTAGGTGATGATACTCCTGTTGAAGATTTTGTTCATGAATCAAAACCATTTAGTGGACAAATTGCAACTGCAAAAAATATAAAAAATAAAATCGCTGGTTCAAAACTTACTCATGGAAGAGATGATAGATATGATAAGTTTTTTGCTGATAATGAATTAAATATTCAAGATACTTACTCTATGAGATGTGCTCCTCAAGTTTTAGGTGTTGTAAGAGATAATCTAATAATTTCAAAAAACTGGGTTGAAACAGAAATAAACTCGGTAAATGATAATCCATTAATTGATGGCGAAAATAAAAAAATATATACATCTGGTAACTTCTATGGTGGTTATGTAGCTCATGCTATGGATACCTTAAAAATCTGTGCTGCAAACTTAGCTGATTTACTTGATAAAGAGTTTGCACTTTTAGTTGACCATAAATTCAATCGTGGATTAGGTGAAAATTTGAAACTCTCACATGAGCCATTTTATCATGGTTTCAAAGCTATGCAAATTTCATTAAGTTCATTAAGTGCAGATGTTATCAAAAATACAACTGCTGCTTCAATTCACTCAAGACCAACAGAATCACTAAATCAAGATAAAGTATCTATGGGAACAACAGCTGCTAATGATTTTGCAAAAATGATTCCTGATTTATATAATATGCTTTCAATTGCGTTTATTGGTATGGCTCAAGCTGTTGATATTAGAGGAAATGACCAAGTTTCACCTCATCTAAAAAATATTTATGATGAAATCAGAATAATCATAAAACCTCTTTATGAAGATAGAAGAATGGATTTTGATATAAAAAATATTAATGAAATACTTAGAAATATGAAACTAATTTAACTTAAAAGAATAAAGTATGAATAAAATAATCTATTACTCTCTTAGTATTTTATTAATAATTGGATTAAGTGGTTGTACTCGTATTTTAAGGTATACACCTAATCCTTCAACATTTAAAATGGATGCTATTGAAGAATTTTCTTCGAATAATTCTGTTTCATTGATAAATGAACAAACATCAACTAATGATATTCAATTTGCATCAAAAGGTATAGCTAAATTTACTGGAAATCTTCAAGAATGGACTGACACAGCAATTCAGATTACTAAAAGAGAACTTTCTAAAAGAAATATGAATGTTACTAATGAAGATGTATCTAAGAAGTTAAAACTTTCTATTGAAACAGTTAACGGAACATTTGGATCGTGGGTTAT